>NZ_JAUCMM010000006.1:0-202272 GCF_030362975.1 Curtobacterium subtropicum | reverse complement strand
GGGCTGGAAGTTCGTTGCCGGGGAAGAACCGCGGCGGACAAGATCCCCAGGTGAACCCGGTGACCGTCTCGGCCGTTCCGTTCTCCGCCTCAGCGGCAACGAGTGATTACTCTACACACGCCCCACCGCCTCGGCCAACCCGCCCACCGCCCGGGCGTGTCGTCCCCCGACACCGATCGGCTCGGGAACGACGAACGGCCCGCGCCCCTGCGGGAACGGGCCGTTCGGTCGGCGGTCGGCCGGGCTCAGTGTCGAGCGATGACCGGGTTCTTCAGCGACCCGATCCCCTCGATGAGCACCTCGACGACCTCGCCGTCGCGGATCGCACCGACGCCGGCCGGGGTCCCGGTGAGGATGACGTCCCCGGGCAGGAGGGTCCAGATCGACGAGACGAACTCGATCAGCGACGGGATGTCGTGCACCATCTCGCTGGTCGATGCCGCCTGGCGCAGCTCGCCGTCCACGCGGGTCTCGAGCCGGATGTCCGACGGGTCGATCTCGGTCTCGATGACCGGACCGAGCGGGCAGAACGTGTCGAAGCCCTTCGCGCGGGTCCACTGGCCGTCGCGGGCCTGCAGGTCCCGAGCCGTCACGTCGTTGGCGATCGTGTAGCCGAGCACGACGCTGGCGAAGTCCTCGCGCCGCACGTTCTTCGCCAGCGACCCGATCACGATGGCGAGTTCGCCCTCGTGGTCGACACGACCGACCTCGGCCGGCAGCCGGATCGGGTCGTCCGGCCCGATGACCGCGGTGTTCGGCTTGAGGAAGACCACGGGGTCGTCACCGGACCGCTCGTCCATCTCCGATGCGTGCTCGGCGTAGTTCAGCCCGACGCCGATCACCTTCGACCGCGGGATCACCGGTGCGAGGAGCTTGGCGTCGGCGAGCGGCACCCGCTCCCCCGTCGTCTCGAACCCCTGGTACATCGGGTCCCCCGCGAGGACGACCAGGTCGCGCTCGTCGAGGATGCCGTACCGCGGGTCTTCACCCGTGCTGCTGAACCGTGCGATCTTCACCGTTCGACCCTACCGATCCGCGGCTCAGGCCGGGTCCGTCAGGCGCGTCATCCACCCGTGCGGGTCGGGACGACGGCCGTACTGGATGTCGGTCAGCTCCTGACGGAGCGACATCGTCAGTTCGCCGGCACCGACGGTCGGCGAGCCGATCGTGAAGCCCTCGCCGCGGAGTTCCGCGATCGGCGTGACCACGGCGGCGGTCCCGCAGGCGAACGCCTCGGTGATCGAACCGTCGGCGACACCGTCGCGCCACTCGTCGAGGGTGACCCGACGTCGCTCCACCCGGAGCCCGCGGTCCTCGGCGAGCTGCAGGATCGAGTCGCGCGTGATGCCCTCGAGGATCGACTCCGAGTCCGGGGTGACGAGGGTGCCGTCCGCCTTGACGAGCACGACGTTCATGCCGCCGAGCTCCTCGAGGTACCTGCCCTCCTCGGAGTCGAGGAACATCACCTGCTGGCAGCCCTGCTCGTACGCTTCCTGCTGCGGGAGCAGCGACGCCGCGTAGTTGCCGCCGGTCTTCGCCGCACCCGTCCCGCCGCGGGCGGCACGCGCGTACTTCGTCGACAGCCAGATGCTCACCGGCTTCGGTCCGGACGTGAAGTACGCCCCGGCCGGGCTCGCGATGCAGTGGTACGCGACCTCCTGCGCGGCCCGGACGCCGAGGAACGACTCCGTCGCGATCATGAAGGGCCGCAGGTACAGGCTGGTCTCCGGCGCCGAGGGCACCCAGTCGACGTCGGCGCGGACGAGCTGCCGGACCGACTCGACGAAGACCTCGACCGGCAGCTCCGGGAGCGCGAGCCGACGGGCCGAGCGCTGGAAACGACGGCCGTTGGCGTCCGGGCGGAACGACCACACCGACCCGTCCGCGTGGCGGTAGGCCTTCATGCCCTCGAAGATCTCCTGCGCGTAGTGGAACACGCTGGCGCTGGGGTCGAGGGTCAGCGGCCCGTACGGGTGGATCGAGGCGCTGTGCCAGCCGTCGTCGAGCGACCACTCGACGGTGGCCATGTGGTCGGTGAAGTGCTTGCCGAAGCCCGGGTCGGCGAGGATCTCCTCGCGCTCGGCTGCAGCTCGGCGTCCGGGCGACGGCGTGCTCGCGAACTCGAGGGCGAAGTCGCCGTCGGTGGTGGCGGTGTCGGTGCTCGCGCTGTCGGTGCTCGCGCTGTCGTGGCTCATCGGGGGTGACTCCTGTCAGGCGGTGGTGGTGCGTGCTGCGACCGCGGCGGCGATGGCGTCGCCGACCTCGGCCGTGCTGCGCGGCGTGGTGCCCCGGCTCGCGAGGTCGGCCTCGACCGCCTGCGTCACGGCCGACGCCAGGTCCGCTCGACCGAGGTGGTCGAGCAGCAGGGCGACGGACAGGACGGCGGCGGTCGGGTCGGCGACCTGCTGGCCTGCGATGTCCGGAGCGGAACCGTGCACCGGCTCGAACATGCTGGGGAAGGTGCCGTCCGGGTTGATGTTCCCCGAGGCCGCCAGCCCGATGCCGCCGCTGATCGCGCCGGCCAGGTCGGTGATGATGTCCCCGAACAGGTTGTCGGTGACGATGACGTCGAACCGGCCGGGCTCGCGGACCATGTGGATCGTCACCGCGTCGACGTGCTGGTAGTCGACCGTCACGTCCGGGTGCTCCTCGGCGACCGCGGCGACCGTCCGCTGCCAGAGCGCCCCCGCGTGCACGAGCACGTTGCTCTTGTGCACGAGCGTCAGGTGCTTCCGCGGCCGGCGGGACGCGAGGTCGAAGGCGTAGCGGACGACGCGCTCGACCCCGTGGGCCGTGTTGAGGGACACCTCGGTGGCGATCTCGTGGGGCGTGCCGACGCGGATCGCGCCGCCGTTGCCGACGTACGGCCCCTCGGTGCCCTCGCGCACGACCACGAAGTCCACCGTGCCCGGGTCGGCGAGCGGACTCGCGACCGAGGAGTACACGGTCGTGGGTCGCAGGTTGACGTAGTGGTCGAAGGCGAAGCGCAGCTTCAGCAGGAGACCGCGCTCGATGATCCCCCCGGCCAGACGCGGGTCGCGCGGGTCCCCACCGACGGCACCGAGCAGGATCGCGTCGTGCTCGGCCAGGGCCGCCGTGTCCGCGTCGCTCAGGATGTCGCCCGTCTCCAGGTACCGCGTGGCACCGAGCGAGAAGGCGGTCTCCTGCACGACGAGGTCGTCGGGCAGCACGGCGTGCAGGACCTTCAGGGCCTCGTCTACGACCTCGGGCCCGATGCCGTCGCCGCGGACGACCGCGAGCTTGACCGTCTGTGCCATGTCCGGTGTCCCTAGAGCGTGATGTCGATCTCGCGGAGCGAGGTCGCGTCGATGGTGGAGCGCACGTGCTCGAGGATCTCCGCGGGCACCGGCGAGTCGACCGTCAGCACGCTGAGCGCCTGGCCGCCGGCCTCCTGCCGCGAGATCTGCATCGCCGCGATGTTGATGCCGGCGTCGCCGAACTCCTTGCCGTAGACCGCGACGATGCCGGGGCGGTCGGTGTAGACCATCACGACGTGGTGGGCGTCGAGGGCGACCTCGACGTCGTGGCCGTTGATCTCGACGAGCTTCTCGACCTGCTTCGCACCGGTGAGCGTGCCGGAGACGCTGATCGCCGGACCGTCGGACTGCGCGCCGCGGATCGTGAGCACGTTGCGGTACTCGGGGCTGTCGGCGTCGGTGATGAGCCGGACGCTCACGCCGCGCTGCTCGGCGATGAGCGGGGCGTTGACGTACGAGACCTGGTCGCTGACGACGTCGGTGAAGACGCCCTTGAGCGCGGCGAGCTTCAGCACGCTGACGTCGTACTGCGCGAGTTCGCCGTGCACCTCGACGTCGATGCTCGTCACGGGCGAGGTCGCCAGGCCGGTGAAGACCTGACCGAGCTTCTCCACGAGCGGGATCCCGGGTCGGACGTACGGGTCGATGACGCCGCCGGCGACGTTCACCGCGTCCGGCACGAGCTCCCCGCCGAGGGCGAGGCGCACCGACTTGGCGACGGAGACGCCGGCCTTCTCCTGGGCCTCGTCCGTCGATGCCCCGAGGTGCGGCGTGACGACGACGTTCGGCAGCGCGAGGAGCGGCGAGTCCTTCGGCGGCTCGGACACGAACACGTCGAGACCGGCGCCGGCGATCGTGCCGGACGTGAGCGCGCGGTGCAGGGCGTCCTCGTCGATCAGGCCGCCGCGGGCGACGTTCACGACGAACGCGCTCGGCTTCATGAGCGCGAACTGCTCGTCGGAGATCATGCCCACCGTCTCCGGGGTCTTCGGCATGTGGATCGTCGTGAAGTCCGCGCGGCGGAGGAGGTCCTCGAGCGAGACGAGCTCGACGCCCAGCTGCTGCGCCCGGGCCGTCGTGACGTACGGGTCGTACGCGATGACCGTGACGCCGAACGCCTGCAGACGCTGCGTGATGAGCGCACCGATGCGACCGAGGCCGATGATGCCGACGGTCTTCTCGTAGAGCTCGACACCGGTGTACGAGGAGCGCTTCCATGCACCGTCCGCCAGCGACGCGTGCGCCGCCGGGATGTGCCGCGCGAGCGACAGGATGTGGCCGACGGTGAGCTCGGCGGCCGAGATGATGTTCGACGTCGGTGCGTTGACGACCATCACGCCGGCGGTGGTCGCCGCCTTGATGTCGACGTTGTCGAGGCCGACGCCGGCGCGGGCGACGACCTTGAGCTGCGGTGCGGCGGCGATGGCCTCGGCGTCGATCTTCGTGGCGGACCGCACCAGCACGGCGTGCGCGTCGGCGAGGGAGGACAGGAGCGCGGCGCGGTCGGTACCGTCCACGTTCCGGATCTCGAAGTCGGGCCCGAGGGCGTCGACGGTGGCGGGCGAGAGTTCTTCGGCGATCAGGACGACCGGCTTCGGCACAGCTGCAGTTCCTCACACGAGACGGGCGGTATCCCACCATCGTATCGACGCGCGGACCCGGTTACGACCGCACCGTCGGTCCCCGACGGGACCACGTGAGGGTCTGGAGGCGCGGTGGCGGCCCGCACCGCGCCTCGAGGCCGGCGACCGGCCCACGACAGGCCGTCGGGCGGCTGTGTCGCGCGTCACGACGTCGGCACTCGCGCGTCAGAAGTCGAGCAGACGCGGCACGAAGAGCTGCAGGTCCAGCCAGAGCGCGCCCGCCGCGGCGAACGCGACCAGGAAGACGCCGATGGTCACCGCCAGCCGCGAGCGGCGCGTCACCCAGAGGGCCACGACGAACGCCACGGGCGCGATCGCGATGTCGAGGACGAGCCAGCCCCACGGCGTGCTGCGCTGCAGCGACGACCCGCCCGAGGTCGTCTCGAGGAACGTGTTGAAGGCGCGCACCGACTGCGAGACGGTGACGAGGTTCCCGACGCTCTGCACGGTCATGTACGCGAAGAGCGCGCCGAAGAGCACCCAGACGACGACGCGGGCCACGAGCGGGGACGGGGTCCGGCGGACCGCCGGGGTCGTGGCGGTCACCCGAAGCTCCTGGTCATGAGGAACGGCCAGGGGAAGAGCACGGCGGCGCCGAGCAGCATCCAGAGCAGGCGCGTGCGGGTCCGACGACCGCGGCCGGCCCAGAGCACCACGGTGAACCAGAGCGCGGGCGCGACGATCGACAGGAACCGCAGCACCTCGACGAAGACGGTCAGCACGGTGTCGACGTTCGCGACGTACGACGTCGACGCGGTGAGCAGCCACGCCACCGTGTAGAGCAGGTAGAGCCCGCCGAAGACGCCGAAGCCGATCAGTGCACCGGAGGTCTCCGGGCGCTCCGGGTCGCGTCCGCCGCGGTCCGGCACGGCGACCGGGTTGTGCGCCGCGTCCACGTGGGTCGTGTCGTTGGCGTCACCCCAGCTGAGCGCGTCCTCGTCGTCGTGGTCGACCGAGCCGTCGGGCGGGGATGCTGCCGTCGTCATGGGGACGATTCTACGAGCCCGTCACCGGAGCCGGCACCACGAGGGGTGGGTCAGACGTCGGCCGGCTGGGTCTCGAGCACCTCGGCGACGACGCCGCGCACCGCGGGGAACAGCGGGTGGCTCTCGACGAGCCCGGTCAGGATCTCGGTGAGCGCGTGTGCCGTGGCACCGGAACGGAGCAGCGCGTGCAGCTCGATCGACTCGGGGTCGTTCTCGTCGTCGAAGGCCAGGGCGACGCGCACCGCTCCGAGCAGGTGTCCGACGGGCATGCCGCGCTCGGCGAGCTGCGCGGCCGGCCCGATGAAGCGCTCCCGCCGCCCGAGCTTGCGCAGCGGGTTGCGCCCGACCCGTGCCGTCGTGTCGGGCAGCAGCGGGTTCGCGATCCGGGTGAGGTTCGCGGCGACGTACCGCGCGTGCTCGGCCGGGTCGAAGCCGTGCTTCGCGACGAGCAGCGCGGTCGTCTCGGCGAGGACGCCGTCCACCTCGGCGCGGACCTCGCGGTCCTCGAGGGCCTCGCGGATGAGTCGGATGCCCCGGACGAAGCCGTGGTAGGCCGCGGTGGCGTGCGCGGTGTTCACCGTGTAGAGCTTCCGCTCGACGAACGGCTGCAGGTCGTCGACCCAGGTGACGCCGTCGATCTGCGGCGGTTCGGCCTGCGAGTCGGCGAACGGGGTGCGCTCGATGACCCACTCGTAGAAGGGTTCGAGCACGACGTCGAGCCCGCCGGACTGGCCGAGGACCCCGGACTGGTCCGGCACGATGCGGTCGATGGCGCAGTTGGCGAAGACGGCCGCGACGTGGCGGTCCTCGAGGATCGGGGCGCGTCGGATGCTGGCGTGCAGCGAGTCCGTCGCGTTGAAGGCGTTCTCGCACGCCACCACGGTGACGTCGCCGCGTTCGGGTGCGCGTGCCGCGAGTCCCTCGGCGATCACCGGGGCGACGAGCGGCAGGGTGCGCGCTCCGACCGCGGTCGTGACGACGTCGGCATCGGCGATCGCCCGGACGACCCGCTCACGGTCGGTCTTGCTGCTGAGGGCCCGGAAGCCGTGGACGAGGTGCTCGACGGGTTGCTCGCCCACCTCGTGCACCACGAAGCGGCCGGCATCGTTGAGGGCCGAGACCACACGGTCGTCGACGTCGACGAAGGTGAGCTCGTAGCCGCTCGCGACCAGGAACTGACCCACGAACCCGCGCCCGATCTTGCCGGCGCCGATGTGGACCGCTCGCTTCGTCACCGCCATCCGACGATCCTCCCACGTCGGAGGACCCGGTCGTGACCACTCCTCGCGACGCCGCCGAGCAGCGCTGCGGAACGGGTCGCGGGAGCGGAGCGCCCGGGTACGGGGACGCCGATGACGCGCCCGGTGCTGGCGCTGTGGTCGCAGGGTGCGCTGAAGCTGGAGGAGTACAGGTGCATGTGGTCCGGGTCACGTCGCGAGGCGGCGGTGCACACGCACCGCCGCCTCGTCATCGAGTGGTCGCTGCGCAGACTACCGCGCGGCCGAGCCGTCGACGTAGTCGGCGTCGTTCGACTTCCACGCGAACAGCGCGCGGAGCTCGCGACCGGTGGCCTCGATCGGGTGGCCCTCGCCCTTCGCGCGGAGCTCCTTGAACTCCGGCGCACCGGCGTCCTGGTCCTCGATGAAGCGCTTGGCGAAGGTGCCGTCCTGGATGTCGGAGAGCACGGCCTTCATGTTCTCCTTGACCTCGGGCGAGATCACGCGCGGACCGGAGACGTAGTCACCGAACTCGGCGGTGTCGGAGATCGACCAGCGCTGCTTGGTGAGGCCACCCTCCCAGATCAGGTCCACGATCAGCTTGAGCTCGTGCAGGACCTCGAAGTAGGCGATCTGCGGCTGGTAGCCCGCCTCGACCAGGGTCTCGAAGCCGTACTGGATGAGCTGCGAGGTGCCACCGCAGAGGACGGCCTGCTCGCCGAACAGGTCGGTCTCGGTCTCCTCGGTGAAGGTGGTCTTGATGCCACCGGAGCGCAGGCCGCCGATGGCCTTGGCGTACGACCACGCGAGGTCCCACGCGCTGCCCGAGGCATCGACCTCGACGGCGACGATCACGGGGACACCGCGGCCGGCCTCGTACTCGCGGCGGACGGTGTGACCCGGGCCCTTCGGGGCGACGAGCGAGACGTCGACGCCCTCGGGCGCCTCGATGTAGCCGTAGCGGATGTTGAAGCCGTGGCCGAAGACGAGCGTCGCGCCGTCCTTCAGGTTCGGCTTGATGTCCTCGGCGTAGACGATGCGCTGCACCTGGTCCGGTGCGAGGATCACGACGACGTCGGCGTCCTTCGTGGCCTCGGCCGGGGTGAGCACCTGGAAGCCGGCCTCGGTCGCTTTGTCGCGGCTCTTCGAGCCCTCCTTGAGGCCGATGACGACCTCGACGCCGGAGTCGCGGAGGTTGAGCGCGTGGGCGTGGCCCTGCGAGCCGTAGCCGATGACGGCGACCTTCTTGCCCTGGATGAGCGTCAGGTCGGCGTCGGCGTCGTACACGATGTCAGTCACGAGGGTCTGTCTCCTTGGTTCTGGTGGCTTGTGGTGTGCGGACGGGAGGCGCGTGGTGAGGCCACCACGACCCTGCCGTCCGGAAGTGGGGTGCGCTCAGCGCACGCGGTCGGTGATGCTCTTCGGCCCGCGGCCCATGCCGAGCAGGCCGGCGCGGGCGAGCTCCTTGACGCCGTAGGGCTCGAGCACCCGCAGGATCGCCTGGATCTTGCCGGGGTCGCCCGTCACCTCGACGATCAGCGAGTCGGTCGCCACGTCGACGACCTGTGCGCGGAACAGGCTCACGGCCTCGAGCACGGCGGAACGGGTCTGGTTGTCGACCCGCACCTTGACGAGCATGTGCTCGCGCTGCACCGACTGCGAGAAGTCGAGCTCGACGATCTTGATCACGTTGACGAGCTTGTTGAGCTGCTTCGTGACCTGTTCCAGCGGCAGGTCCTCGACGTCGACGACGACCGTGATGCGGGACAGGCCCTCGACCTCGGTGCCGCCCACGGCGAGCGACTCGATGTTGAAGCCGCGGCGGGCGAAGAGGCCGGCGACGCGCGTCAGCAGACCCGGCTTGTCCTCGACGAGCAGGGAGAGGACGTGGCTCATGCGGGGTCTCCGGTCATGTCGGCGTCCTCGACGTCCCAGCTGGGCGCGTGGTCGCGGGCGTACTGGATGGACGAGTTGCCGACGCCCTGCGGGACCATCGGCCACACCATGGAGTCGCGGCTCACCACGAAGTCGATGACGACCGGACGGTCGTTCGTCTCGAGGGCCAGCTTGATCGCGTCGTCCACCTGGTCGGCGCGCTCGACGCGGATGCCGAGGGCACCGTACGCGTCGGCGAGCTTCACGAAGTCCGGCACGCGACGGCTCTGGTGCCCCGTCTCGAGGTCGGTGAACGAGTGGCGGCCGTCGTAGAACAGCGTCTGCCACTGCCGCACCATGCCCAGCGACGAGTTGTTGATGACCGCGACCTTGATCGGGATGTCGTTGATGACGCAGGTCGCGAGCTCCTGGTTCGTCATCTGGAAGCAGCCGTCGCCGTCGATCGCCCACACCACGCGGTCGGGCTCGGCGACCTTCGCGCCCATCGCGGCGGGGACCGAGTAGCCCATCGTTCCGGCGCCGCCGGAGTTGAGCCAGGCGTGCGGTCGCTCGTACTTGATGAACTGCGCGGACCACATCTGGTGCTGGCCGACGCCCGACGCGTAGACGGCCTCGGGTCCGGTCAGCTCGCCGATGCGGCGGATGATCGCCTGCGGTGCGAGCAGGCCGTCGGTCGGTTCGACGTACCCGAGCGGGAAGTCGGTGCGCAGCTGGTCGAGCTTGGCCCACCAGGCGCTCGTGTCCGCACGGTCCGCGGCGACGTCGTCCCAGGCGTCGAGCAGGTCGACGAGGACCTCGCGGGCGTCACCCACGATCGGCACGTCGGCGTACCGGATCTTCGAGATCTCGGCCGGGTCGATGTCGACGTGCACGACCTTGGCGTCGGGCGCGAACTCGTCGGCCTTGCCGGTCACGCGGTCGTCGAAGCGGGCGCCGAGCGCGATGATGAGGTCGCTGTCCTGCAGGCCGAGCACCGCGGGCACCGTACCGTGCATGCCGGGCATGCCGAGGTGCTGCGGGTGCGAGTCCGGGAACGCGCCGCGGGCCATCAGCGTCGTGACGACCGGCGCGCCGGTGGCCTCGGCGAAGCGCAGGAGCTCGGCCGACGCACCGGAGCGCACCACGCCGCCGCCGACGTACAGGACGGGGCGCTCGGCCTCGGCGAGCAGCTGCGCGGCCGCCGTGATCTGCTTGCCGTGGGCCTTCGTCACCGGGCGGTAGCCGGGCAGGTCGATCTTCGGCGGCCACACGTACGGCGCCGACTTCTGCTGGGCGTCCTTCGTGATGTCGACGAGCACCGGGCCCGGTCGACCCGTGGTGGCGATCTGGTGCGCCGCCGCCAGCGTGGCCGGGATGTCGGCCGGGTCGGTCACCAGGAAGGAGTGCTTCGTGATGGGCATCGTGATGCCGACGATGTCCGCCTCCTGGAAGGCGTCCGTCCCCATCAGGGTCGAGAACACCTGGCCGGTGATCGCGATGAACGGCACCGAGTCCATGTAGGCGTCGGCGATGGCCGTCACGAGGTTCGTCGCACCGGGGCCGGACGTCGCGATCGCGACCCCGACCCTGCCCGATGCCGACGCGTAGCCCTCGGCCGCGTGGCCGGCGCCCTGCTCGTGCCGGACGAGGACGTGCCGGATGGTGGTGGACGCCATGAGCTCGTCGTAGAACGGGATGATGGCGCCGCCGGGCAGGCCGAAGACGTCGGTGATCCCGAGGTGCTCGAGCGTCCGGAGGACGGCTCCCGAGCCGGTCAGGATCTCCGGCGACCGGCGTGCACCGGCTGCAGCGGACAGCGGAGTGGCTTCCGTGGGCATGAGGTGGTCCTTGCCTGGAGAGATGGCGGTTCGAACGTGTCGACGCTAGCCCGTGACCGCGCCCTTGGCGGCGGACTGGACGAGCTTCGCGAACTTCGCGAGGACTCCGCGGGTGTAGCGCGGGGGCAGCGGGGCCCAGCCTGCTCGGCGGGCCTCCAGCTCGGCGTCGTCGACCAGTAGGTCGAGCGAGCGAGCCGCGATGTCGACACGGATGCGGTCGCCATCGCGCACGAATGCCACTGGACCTGCGTCCACGGCTTCCGGTGCGATGTGGCCGATGCACAGGCCGGTTGTGCCGCCTGAGAATCGTCCGTCCGTCAACAGTAGTACATCCTTGCCCAGGCCCGCGCCCTTGATGGCCGCGGTGATGGCGAGCATCTCGCGCATGCCCGGTCCCCCCTTCGGGCCCTCGTAGCGGATGACCACCACGTCGCCCTTCTGGATCCGACCCTCGGTCAGGGCGTCCATCGCGGCGCGCTCGCGGTCGAACACCCGCGCGGGGCCCTCGAACACGGCGGCGTCGAAGCCGGCGGTCTTCACGACGGCACCCTCGGGCGCGAACGAGCCCTTGAGGATCGTCAGGCCACCGGTGGTGTGGATCGGGTTGTCGAGCTTCCGGAAGACCTCGCCGTCGAGCTCCGGCGGGTCGATCTCGGCGAGGTTCTCCGCCAGGGTCTTGCCGGTGACGGTCATCACGTCGCCGTGCAGCAGGCCGGCCTCGAGCAGCGCCTTCATGATCACCGGGATGCCGCCGTTGCGGTCCACGTCGACCATGACGTACTTGCCGAACGGCTTCATGTCGGCCAGGTGCGGGACCTTCGAGCCGATGCGGTTGAAGTCGTCGAGGCTCAGCTCGACCTCGGCCTCGTGCGCGATCGCGAGCAGGTGCAGCACGACGTTGGTCGAGCCTCCGAGGGCCATCGCGACGGCGATGGCGTTCTCGAACGCCTCCTTCGTGAGGATCTGGCGCGCCGTCAGTCCGAGGCGCAGCATGTTCACCACGGCCTCGCCGGAGCGACGCGCGTAGTAGTCACGTCGGCGGTCGGCGCTCGGCGGGGCGGCGGAACCCGGCAGCGACATGCCGAGGGCCTCGGCCACGCTCGCCATCGTGTTCGCGGTGTACATGCCGCCGCAGGCGCCCTCGCCCGGGACGATGGCGCACTCGATCTCCTTGAGCTCGGCCTCGCTCATGGTGCCGGCCTTGCACGCGCCGACGCCCTCGAAGGAGTCGATGATCGTGACCTCCTTGAAGGAGCCGTCTGCCTGCTTCACGTAGCCCGGCATGACCGAGCCCGCGTAGAGGAAGACGCTCGCGAGGTCGAGGCGCGCCGCGGCCATGAGCATGCCCGGGAGCGACTTGTCGCAGCCGGCCAGCAGCACGGTGCCGTCGAGGCGCTCGGCGTTCACGACGGTCTCGACGCTGTCGGCGATGACCTCACGCGAGACGAGCGAGAAGTGCATGCCCTCGTGGCCCATCGAGATGCCGTCCGAGACGGAGATGGTGCCGAACTGCAGCGGGTACCCGCCGCCGGAGTGCACGCCCTCCTTCGCGCCCTGCGCGAGGCGGTCGAGCGAGAGGTTGCACGGGGTGATCTCGTTCCAGGACGAGGCGATCCCGATCTGCGGCTTGTCCCAGTCTGCGTCGCCCATGCCGACGGCCCGGAGCATGCCACGCGAGGTGGTCGCTTCGATCCCGTCGGTGACGACCCGGCTGCGCGGCTTCACGTCGATGTCAGGCATGCAGGCAGTCTAGGACCAGTTGGGATACCAACCGGACACGACCTGCACCGGACGGGAGGCGCGGGGCCGGGTCGTCAGCGCGTGGCCTCACGCGACCTCAGTCGCAGGCTCCTTCGGGGCGCGTCGCGAATCGCTGGCGCGATTCACCGAGCAAACCGCGCCCGCGCCAGCTGCTTCAGCACGTCGGTGAGCGCCGCGGGATCGGCGACGCGGTGCGCCGCGAGCGTGTCACCCTCCCCCACCTTCACGCCGACGTCGCCGTCGCGGAGCACCCGGAAGGCGTCCTCGTCGGTGACGTCGTCGCCGGCGAAGAACACGGCGTCGGCGCCGCGGAGCTCGCGGAGCCGGTCGATCGCGTCGCCCTTCGTGACGTGGCGCACCGCGAACTCGACGATGTCCTTGCCCCCGCGCTCGAGCACGTCGGGGTCGGCGTCGTGCGCGGCCCGGCTCGCGGCGGCGTTCGCCTCGGCCGCGACCTCGGCGCTCACCCGGCGGGTGTGCAGTCCGTGCCCGGCGGGCTTGTGCTCGACGACGACGCCGGGGAACCGGTCGCCGACCTCGTCGAGGGCGGTGCCGACACGGTCGACCCGTGCGCGCTCGTCGTCGCTCAGCGCGGCCTCGTCGTGGCCGTCGACGCGCCACTCGACGCCGTGCGACCCGACGAGCGCCATGCCCTCGGGCGCGTGCGACACCCGGGCGAGCCCCTCGAGCGGACGCCCGGAGACGAGGACCACCTCGGTGTCGCGGGCACGCTGCAGGGTGAGCACCGCAGCCCAGGAGCCGGGCAGGGCCCCGACCTGTGCCGGGTCGTCGGCGAAGGGTGCGAGGGTGCCGTCGAAGTCGAGCGCGACGAGCAGTCGCGGCGCAGCCGCGAGCGTCTCGAGGGCCGACGACAGGGCGGACGGATCGGTCTCGGTCTCAGGCACCACGGGCCTCCCGGGTGTCCTCGGCGGCACGCGCCGTCTGCGCGTCCTGGTCGAAGATCGACGTCGTGTCCTGCAGCTCCTCGACGTGCTGGTCACCCGGGTCCGACGCCGACGGGTCGAGCTTGGCACGGTTCGGGGCGTGCCGGTCGAGCGCCTCGAGGAACGACCGCGACCAGCGGGCCACGTCGTTGTCGCGGACGCGCTTCCGGAGCGCGCGCATGCGCGTCGAGCGCTCGCGCCGGGGCATCTCGATCGCGCGCTGGATCGAGTCCTTGAGCGCGCCGATGTCGTGCGGGTTGACGATGACGGCCTGCTTGAGCTCGTCGGCGGCCCCGGCGAACTCGGACAGGATCAGCACGCCGTCGTTGTCGAACCGGGCGGCGACGTACTCCTTCGCCACCAGGTTCATGCCGTCGCGCAGGGCGGTGACGAGCATGATGTCCGCGGCGAGGTAGAGCGCGACCATCTCCTCGCGCGGGTACCCGTGGTGCAGGTACGCGATCGGCTGGTGCCCGATCACGCCGAGGTCGCCGTTGATGCGGCCGACCGTCAGCTCGATCTCGTCGCGGAGCGCCGCGTAGGTGTCGACCCGTTCGCGGCTCGGGCTGGCGACCTGCACGAGCGTGGCGTCCTCGACCTTGACGCGGCCGTCCTCGACGAGCTCGCCGAACGCCTTGATGCGGTGCCGGATGCCCTTCGTGTAGTCGAGCCGGTCGACGCCGAGCAGCACCGTCGTCGGGTTGCCCAGGCTCTCGCGGATCTCCCGCGCGCGCTCCTGCACCTCGGGTCGGTGCGCGATCGCCTCGAAGCTCTCGGCGTCGATGGAGATCGGGAAGTGGCGGGCCTCGACGTGGCGCACGGTGATGCCCTTGCGGCTGCGCGGCGCGGCCGGGTCGTCGACGGGGACGTCGATCGTCGAGCCCTTGGTCGTGTAGCCCTTGATGTGCCGGACGGCACGGAGGAAGTCGCTCGCGTCGTCCTGGCGCTGGAAGCCGATGACGTCGGCGCCGAGCAGGCCGTCCAGGATCTGCGCGCGCCACGGGAGCTGCGCGTAGATGCCGACCGGCGGGAACGGGATGTGGTTGAAGAACCCGATGGTCAGGTCGGGTCGACGCTCGCGCAGCATCGCCGGCAGGAGCTGCAGCTGGTAGTCCTGCACCCAGACGATGCCGTCATGCTCGACGATCTCGGCGATCTGGTCGGCGAAGCGGGCGTTGACACGGCGGTAGGCGTTCCACCAGTCGCGGTGGTAGCTCGGGTGCTCGATGACGTCGTGGTACAGCGGCCACAGCGTGTCGTTGCTGAAGCCCTCGTAGTACTCCTCGACGTCGTCGCTGCTCAGCGGCACCGGGACGATGTGGATGCCCTCGTTGTCGAACGGAGCCACCTCGACGTCCGGCTGGCCGACCCACCCGACCCAGGCACCGTCGTTGGCGCGCATGACCGGCTCGAGCGCCGTCACCAGCCCGCCGGGCGAGTGCCGCCAGCCCTCGTTGCCGTCCTCGTCGACGACGCGGTCCACCGGGAGGCGGTTCGAGGCGACGACGAAGGCGTAGCGGTCCGGGTCGGTGTCTGCTGCCATGGGGTGGTGGTGTCTCCGTTCCCCCCGGCTGGTGCGCCGGGATCGACGCCGACGGTACCAGCGGAGCGCCACCGGGCTCTCGGCCCGTCGTCACTAGGCTCGTCGGCATGGTCATGACACGGGCGTGGCGGGACGGCACCGCGGTGGAGCGGGACTTCCCCGTCGAGCGGGTGTCGGACCTGCTCGACCGGCACGACGCGACCTTCGTGTGGGTCGACCACGTGGACCCGTCGCCCGACGAGCTGGCCCAGGTCGAGGACGAGCTCGGCGTGCACGCGCTCGCGGTCGAGGACGCCCTCGAGCAGGGGCAGCGTCCGAAGCTCGACCGCTACCGCGACAGCCTGTTCCTGGTGGTCTACGACGTCGACGGTCTCGACGCCGAGGGCGACCTCGTGACCCACGAGGTGAAGGCCTTCGTCACGCAGCACGCCCTCGTCACGATCCACGGGCCCGACGTCGACCTGCGCTCCGTCGAGCGACGCCTCGACGCGAACGCCGACCTGTCCGACCGCGGCGTGCCGTGGCTGGTCTGGGGGCTCCTCGACGCGGTGGTCGACCACGCGACGTCGGCCGTCGAGGACATCGAGGCACGCATCGACGACCTCGAGGACGACCTCTTCGAGCACGGCAACCCGCGCGAGCAGCAGATCCAGCGCCGGTCGTTCCGGCTGCGGAAGGCCCTCGGGGTGCTCCGCCGCCAGGTCGTGCCGACCAGGGACAGCGTCGGGGCCCTGCTGCACGGCGACGCCGAGACCATCGCCGACGGCATCCGGCCGTACTTCCGCGACGTCGAGGACCACCTGGTGACGATCGCCGACTCCGTCGAGCAGCTCCGCGACTCGGTGTCGAGCGTCCTCGACACGAACCTGAACCTGGCGTCGAACCGGCAGAACACCGTGATGAAGAAGGTGACGAGCTGGGCGGCGATCATCGCGATCCCGACCGCCATCACGGGGTTCTTCGGGCAGAACGTGACGTTCCCGGGAGAGGGGCACTGGAGCGGCCTGCTCGCCTCGGTGTCCCTGATCGTCGCGACGTCGCTGGTGCTCTACCGGGTCTTCAAGAGCAAGGACTGGCTGTAGCGGCTCGCTCGCCGGGTGACGGCCCGCCCGCCGGACGGCGCCCCGGCCGCCCCGGAGCAGCTGCGCGACAGAGCAGCAGCGCGCCAGAGCAGCAGCGGGTCAGGGCAGCAGCGTGTCAGAGCTGCAGTGCCAGCACGCCCGCGACGACCGTGAGCGGCGCCACGATGCACCCGAGCGCCATGTAGCGACCCCACGACAGGTGCACGCCCTCCGCCGACAGCCGAGCGTGCCACAGCAGTGTCGCCAGCGAGGCCCACGGCGTGATGAGGCAGCCCGCGTTCACGCCGACCAGGAGCGCGGCGTAGCGCAGGGCCTCGTGCCCGGCGGCCGGTTCGAGCACCAGGTAGGCGGGCAGGTTGTCGATCGCGTTCGCCGCGACCCCGCCGGCCCCGCCGAGCAGCAGGAGCGAGCCGGTGTCGGTGCCGCCGGACAGCGCCTGCACGATCGGGTCGGTCAGGCCCGTCGTGTGCAGGGTCTCGACGACGACGAAGAGCCCGGCCGCGAACACCAGCGTCGACCACGGCACACGGGACGGCCGGAGCTCGGACGGGGCCCGGAAGGCGGCGACCACGACGAGCAGCGCCGCCGCGACGAGCGCCGCGATCCACACCGTCACCCCGGCGGTCAGCGCGACCACGAGCAGCACGAGCACGGCCGACGCCGCCCAGAAGAAGAGGGGATCGCGCGGCCGTCGGACGTCGACGGGCGTGTACCGGCCGAAGAGCCTGCCGCGGAACACCACGAGGAGCACCGCGCACGGCACGACGACCCCGGCGAGCGCCGCCCACACCATGAGGCCGGCGAACGGGATCGGGCCGTCGAGGCCGATCTTGTCGACCGCGAGCAGGTTCGTCAGGTTCGACACTGGCAGCAGCAGCGACGCCGTGTTCGCGAGCCAGACGGTCGTGAGCGCGAATGGCATCGGGGGCAGCCCGACCCGGCGCGCGAGCGTGATGACGATCGGGGTGAGGAGCACCGCGGTGGTGTCGATGCTCAGGAAGACGGTGCACACCACGGCGAGCACGACGACCGCGGCCCAGAGCCCGATGGTGCGCCCGCCGCCGATGCGCGCCGCGAGGTCCGCGAGCCGGTCGAAGACGCCCGCGTCGGCCGCGAGCTCGGACACGATCGTCAGCCCGAGCACGAACGCGAGCACCGGCACGACCCGGTCGGCGAGCACACCGAGGTCGGACAGGGGGAGCAGCCCGAGCGCGACGCACACGGCGCCGACGACCAGCAGCACTCCCCCGATGACGGCCTGACGCACGGTGACTCCTCGATCTGCGGACCGGCAGGGCCACCGGCGGCGCTCCAATGTAGCGGCCGGTAGCGTGGCGGGGACGACCAGGAGGAGGAACCCGTGCGGAAGTTCATGTTCAGCGGTGCGGTGTGGAGTTCGATCATCAGCGGCTACAGCGTCGTGCAGACCACCCGGCAGGGACCGCGTGACTGGCGGCTCGCCCTCACGTGGATCGCGTGGCTCGCGACGACGATCGTCGCCATCGGCACGGTCGTCGAGGACGACCGCGCGGTGAAGGCGCGTCAGCGCTAGGACGCACGTCGCGGCGCGCTCGCGCGCACGTCGCGGTCGCGGCGGTGACACGGAGACGGACGGGAGGCGCGGTACCGGCTGGTACCGCGCCTCCCGTCCGTCGTCTGGTCGCGTCACGCCGGCTCAGCGCTCCGGCGGGATCTCCTCCGGTCGGATGCCGGACGTCTGGATCGGGCCGGTGAAGAGCGCAGCGCGCTCGTCGCCCTCGCGGAAGAGCGCGGCGTCCTGTTCGTCGGTGCGCGCACGGCGCTTGCCGACGCGCTCGGTGCCCTGCGTGACCTGGACCCGCTGCCGCGGGAGCGCGTCCGGGTGCTCGCGCTGCACCCACTCGACCATCTCCTCGCGCACGTAGCAGCGCAGGTCGAACAACCCGCCGGCGTCCGGCGCGGACACCAGGATGCGGACCCGCACGAGCCCGCTGACGGCGTCGGTGACCTGCAGGACCTTGGTGCGGCCGTCCCAGATCGTCGAGGTGGACAGGATGCGGTCGAGCTCCTCGCGCATCTCGGTCGGGCTGATCCGCCAGTCGAGGTCGAACTCGACGGCGCCGAGGAGCTCGCTGCCGGTGCGGGTCCAGTTCTCGAACGGCGTGGACGTGAAGTAGGTCGACGGGAGCACGAAGCGCCGGTCGTCCCAGAGGTGCACGACGACGTACGTCAGCGTGATCTCCTCGATGCGGCCCCACTGCTGCTCGACCACGACGACGTCGTCGACGCGGATCGACCCGGAGAACGCGAGCTGCATGCCCGCGAAGACGTTGCCGAGGGTGGACTGCGCGGCGAGGCCCGCCACCACCGAGATGAGTCCTGCGGACGCCAGCACGCTCGCCCCGGCGGCCTCCACCCCGGGGAAGGTGAGCAGGATCGCGCCGACGGCGATGATGACGAGCACGGCGACCGTGAGGCGTCGGATGATGAGGACCTGCGTGCGGATCCGCCGGGCGACCCGGTTGTCCGGCACGTCGACCCGGTACCGGTGCAGGCCGAGGTCCTCGAGGAAGATCGCGATCTGGCACGCCAGCCAGCAGCCCACCGCGATCGTCGCGATGAGGAAGGCGTGCGAGACCTCGTCGCGCCACGGGTAGCCTTCCGCGTCGTGCGGGACGCTCGTCGTGAAGGCCGTCCAGAGCAGGGCGACGAGGAGCACCGTGCGGGCCGGGTGCTTCGTGCGTCGGGACAGCACGGCAGCCCAGCGTTCACGGCGCGCGATCGTCCGGAGCACCAGGTGCAGGACGAGCGCTGCGGCTGCGGTCACGAGCAGGGCGATCCCGATCGCGACGAGGAGTCGGAGGAGGGTGTCCATCCGTCCATGCTGTCGGAACCGTCCGTCCGGACGTTCAGCGTCGACACTCCTGTGGTCTCGTTCAGGGTGGGGTTCCGTTCCACCCCGGAGCGTCAGCGCATGTAGGTTGGCGCGCATGACAGCGCAGAACGACACGGGTGTTGCGAAGCCCGCGAACGACTTCTCGCACGAGCAGGAGGGCTATCAGCACGGTCTGAAGCCCCGGCAACTGCAGATGATCGCGATCGGCGGGGCCATCGGCACCGGGCTCTTCCTCGGCGCGGGTGGACGCCTCAACACCGCCGGCCCGGCGCTCGCGGTCACGTACCTGGTCGCCGGCGTCTTCGCGTTCTTCATCCTGCGTGCCCTCGGCGAGCTCGTGCTGCACCGCCCGTCCTCCGGGTCGTTCATCTCCTACGCCCGCGAGTTCTACGGCGAGAAGTTCGCCTACGCCGCGGGCTGGATGTACTTCCTCAACTGGGCGATGACCTCGATCGTCGACACCACGGCCGTCGCGCTCTACCTCCAGTACTGGAAGGCCTTCACCGCGGCACCGCAGTGGCTCCTCGCGCTCATCGCGCTCGTCGTCGTGCTCGCCGCGAACATGGTCGCCGTCAAGGTGTTCGGCGAGCTCGAGTTCTGGTTCGCCCTCATCAAGGTGGCCGCGCTCGTCGCGTTCCTCGTGATCGCGCTCGTCTGGCTGGTCTTCGCGTTCCCGGTCGAGACCGGCGGCGAGGCGGTCCGGACGGGCTTCTCGATCTGGGCGGACAACGGCGGGCTCATCCCGAACGGCGTGCTGCCCGCGGTCCTCGTGATCCAGGGCGTCGTCTTCGCGTACGCCGCGATCGAGCTCGTCGGCACCGCGTCCGGCGAGACCCAGGACACCGAGAAGGTCATCCCCCGCGCCATCAACTCCGTCGTCTTCCGCATCGCGGTCTTCTACGTCGGTTCGGTCGTCCTGCTCTCCCTGCTCCTGCCGTACACCTCGTACAAGGAGGGCGAGAGCCCCTTCGTGACCTTCTTCTCGTCGCTCGGCAACCCGCAGGTCGGGGTCGTCGCCGGGTCGATCATGAACTTCGTGGTGCTCACCGCAGCACTCTCGTCGCTCAACGCCGGCCTCTACTCGACCGGTCGCGCGCTGCACTCGATGGGCATGAACGGCTCCGCGCCGAAGTGGACCACGAAGATGTCGAAGGGCGGCGTGCCGTACGCCGGCATCCTGCTCACCGCGGCCTTCACCGTCGCGGGCGTCGCGCTGAACTACTTCGTCCCGGCGCAGGCGTTCGAGATCGCACTGAACGTCGCGAGCCTCGGCATCATCACCGCGTGGGGCACGATCATCCTCTGCCAGATGAAGCTCCGGCAGTGGGCGAAGCAGGGGCTCGCGAAGGAGCCGTCGTTCAAGCTCCCGGGCGCCCCGGTGACCTCGTGGCTGACGCTCGCGTTCCTGGCGTCGGTCGTCGTGCTCATGGCGATCGACTACCCCGTCGGCACCTACACGATCGCGTCGCTCGTCGTGATCATCCCGCTGCTGATCGTCGGTTGGTTCCTGCAGCGTGACCGCATCCTGCGCATCGCGGCACTCCGCGAGGGCGTGACCGGGCCGTTCCCGATCGGCGTCCGCGACCCCGCGAACCAGGTCCGCCGCGACGGACAGGACGGCTCGGGCGGTCCGCGCGGCTGATCGCGCCTCCACGGACAGGGTCCGGTGCGCGCCGGTACGATCGGTGTGTGCCGGACCCTTCTGTCTCCCCCACGCTCGACCTCCAGCTGACGTGGCGTGGCACGTTCGGGCGGATCCGGGTCTACGACGAGACCGTCCGTGCGGAGACGAGCTTCGAGCGTGACGGGCTGACCCAGGTGCCGATGGACCGGGTCATCGGGTGGCGCATCGAGCCGTGCGACTTCGACGCCGTGTGCGTGGAGTTCGTGTGCGCGGACGAGACCTTCCGCGTGCTGCTCGACACCGGTGACGAGCAGGTCGCGCGGCTCGGGCTCGAGCGGGCGCTCGGGGCGCCGCTGCCGCCGGCTTCCTGAGGCGGAGCTGCCACGGTCGCCGTACCGGCGTCCTGAGGCGAGCATCCGGATCTGCGCGGCGGTGGGCGTGGGCGGCGAACAGTGCGGCGTCGCCCCGGCGATCGAGACCCCGACGTTCCGGCGTCGAGCGGAGCGCGCGAGACGCCGTCTCCACGCCGAGACGCCGCCGGATCCGGCGGCGTCTCGCGGACAAGGAACGTCTGCCGGCACGGCGGCGTCTCGCTGGCCTGGGGCGTACCGCGGCCTGCGGTCGCGTGGACGGGCGCGTGGTGGCCACGGTCGGACGGGAGGCGCGGTGCCAGCTGGCACAGTGCCTCCCGTTCGTCCTGCGGGCGCGTGGACCGCGTCAGAGCAGCAGCAGGATCCCCGCCACCACGGCCGCGAGGGCGATCACCAGCGCGATGAGCAGCAGCACCAGGTGCACGGTGTAGAACGTCGTCGGCTTCCCCGCGGCGTCGCGCGCCCGGCTGTCCTTCGCGACCCGCTGGAAGAAGCGCGGCCAGGTGACGATGTTGAAGACGGCGGCGACGAACAGGACGATGGCGGCGAAGACGGTCACACCAGGATCCTAGACAACGGCGGGGAGCCGGCCGTCCCGAGCCGGAGCCTGCCACCGGGGGACCCGGGGGTGCTCGGCCGCCCCCAACGCGGCCGAGACCTCCCCGGCGTGCCGAGCACGAGGGTGACCGTCGTGTAGCACGTGCTACAGACCCTACACGGGACCGCGGCAGAACGTCGAGCGCTGCTCGGGAACGTGACCGGACCGATGCAGTCGAGCAGACCTCAGGCGCGGTCCGCGGAGGTGTCGAGCACGTCGTCGAGCGCCGACTCCGCCTCCGCGAGCACCGCGCGCTCGTCGGCGTCCAGGGGCCGTCGGGAGCGCCGCGCACCGTCGTTGATCTCGACGATCGTGCGACTGAGCCGTGTCGCCGTGTCCTCGGTGGCCGGGTACGCGTTG
Source organism: Curtobacterium subtropicum (assembly GCF_030362975.1). Lineage (NCBI taxonomy): Bacteria > Bacillati > Actinomycetota > Actinomycetes > Micrococcales > Microbacteriaceae > Curtobacterium > Curtobacterium subtropicum. Next base: position 180,277 of record NZ_JAUCMM010000006.1, on the reverse strand, counting down.
TCGGTGCCGATCCGGTCGTGCAGGTGCGCCAGCGACGCGAGCGCGGCGTCCAGGCGGCGTGCACGGCGCCGGCGCGCGAGCTGGTGGCCGATGACGAGCAGCAGCATCCCCGATGCCATGCAGAGCACCGCACCCGGCGTCGTGACGTCGTACGGCGGCGTGAGCGCACGGGTGATGTCGAGACGGCCGACGACGTGCGCGACGTCCATCACGGCGACCACGACCATGCGCACGACACCGAGCACGCCGCCGAGCACGATCACCCAGAGGCCGACCAGGTCCGCAGCGGTGCGGGCTTCTCGTAGGCGCATCGTGCAGATCACGCCCGTGGCGCCGACCGCGGTACCGAGGTACGTGGTCTGCGCGATCGAGTACACCGCCGCTGCCGGCTGGTCCCCCGCGACGAGCATGAACGTGGTGGTGGTCGGCGGCCGGTCGAGTGCGAGGTAGGCCGCCACGACCACCACCACCACGACCACGAACGCGACGACGATCGCCGTCCGGAGCCACGGCCGGGCGGCGCCGACGGCCTTCGCGACCCCCCACAGGAGCGTGCTCGTCCCGGCGACCATCAGGCAGTCGCTGACCACCGTGACGACGTTGCGGCCGCCGACGAGCGGATCGAGCCAGCGGTAGAGGGGATCGACGTTGGTGACGATCGTCGCGGTGAAGAGCAGGAACGTCACCGCGAGCGTGCGGTCCTGGCCGCGCTGCAGCCGGAACAACACCACCGTCCCGACGACGAGCACCACCGCCATCGCGACGGAGACGATCACCCGAAGACCCCGCGGAAGGCGCTCGGACGGGCCCGGTTCGATCGGATCAGCGCGGCGAGACGGTCGGCGAAGAGCTCGGCCTCGTGCTCGTAGGCGTTCGAGAACAGCCCGCGGGCGAGGGCCCGCTCGACCTTGTACTCGGGCACGTCCGGGATCACGTCGCGCACGTACGCCGACTGTGCCGCGTGCTCCGAGTGCCGGTGCAGCACGTGCCCGAGCTCGTGACCGATGACGAACGAGCGGAACGTCGCCGAGCTCGTCGGCGAGATCATCACCAGGTGCTGGTGCTCGAGCGTCGCCACGAAGCCGCACACCGGTTCGACGCTGAGGAACGACTCCTCGCGCACGACGACCGGCTTGCCGACGTGGTCGGCGGCAGCGGCGACGGCCTGGTCGATGTCCGACCAGCCCTCGGCCGCCCCGCGGGCCCAGAAGGCCTCGACCGAGGTGTCCGTCACGCGACACCCCCTCGTGCCGACTCCTCTTCCAGCACCCGCGCGATGCGTCGCAGGGCCTCGGGCGAGAGCTCCCCCGGGAAGGTCCGGGCGGCGAACCCGCTCACGCGTGCCGACCGGAGCGCACGGACGAGCTCGATCTGCGCCCCGATGCGCTCGGGCACGGCGCTGTCCTCGAGCAGGAACCGCTCGTCGACCTCGAAGAACCCGGCGAGCAGGCGCAACAGGTCGGAGTCGCGGTTGCGCCGTCCGTCGCCGGACAGCATGTAGGTCCACTTCGCGCGGGAGAGCGAACCGCCCTGTGCCGCGACGTACTCCTCGATCGCCGCGAAGGACACGGGAGCGCCACGCTGCGACTCCTCGAAGTCGAGCAGCAGGTTGAGCCGACGGGCGAGCTCGGCCGCGTCGAGCGCGCCACCCCTGGGATCCACGGTCGTCATGTCGATCGGACTCCTCCCCAGTCGTCGGTTGTGCACGCCATGCTAGCGCGGGCCGCCGACGACACGCGGCTACCCTCGACGACGTGCCCCACCACTTCCCGTCGACCGTCGCCGGCACCGTCGAGCACGAGGTGGTCGTCACGCGGTCCCGCTTCATCACGACCGTCGCCCCCGTGACCGGGGTCGCGGACGCGGAGCGCGTCGTCGCCGAGGTGCGGCGGCGGTACTGGGACGCCCGGCACAACTGCTCCGCGATGGTCACGGGGGTCCTCGGCGACCAGGCGCGGTCGTCCGACGACGGGGAGCCGTCCGGCACCGCCGGGGTGCCGATGCTCGAGGTCCTGCGTCGTCGCGACCTGACCGACGTCGTCGCCGTCGTGACCCGGTACTTCGGCGGCGTGAAGCTCGGCGCGGGCGGACTCGTCCGCGCGTACTCGACCTCCGTGTCCGAGACGCTCGACCGCGCCGCCCTCGTGCACCGTGTCGAGCTGACCCGCGTGGACGTCAGCGCGCCGCACGCGGACGCCGGCCGGATCGACAACGTGCTGCGGCAGTGGGTGCAGCACCACGGGGCGACGTTCGACGACCCGGAGTACGGCAGCGCGGTGGGGTTCACGCTCTGGGTACCCGAGGACGCCGTCGATCTCCTGCGTGCGGAGCTGGCGGCGACGTCGGGTGGCGCGCTGGCACCGGTCGTCGGCGGGACGAGGGTGGTCGACGTGCCGTCCGCCTGACGGCTCCTCGTGCGTCCCGGTCGGCGATCGAGATCCGTCCGACGGATCCCGAGCCCGCGCGCACCTCGCGCGTGTCGCCGCTCCGAGGCCCCGAACGACCCGTCGAGGCCCGTGCGCGGGGGAACGACGAAGGCCCGGTCGGAGCGATCCGACCGGGCCTTGCTGGTGCGCCCCCTCGGACTTGAACCGAGAACCCACTGATTAAGAGTCAGTTGCTCTGCCAATTGAGCTAGAGGCGCATGGTGTTCAGTTGTCTGTCGCTCTCGCACTTCCGTGCTGCAACGGGAAACAACATTAGCATGACTTTCGGGTGCTCACGACCACTCGGGCACCGCGATCGAACAGGAGCACCATGACCGACCGTCTCGCAGCCGGCGACACCGCCCCCGACTTCACCCTCCCGGACCAGGACGGCGTGCGGCACAGCCTCGCCGACCTGCGCGGTCGCAAGGTGATCGTGTACTTCTACCCGGCCGCGTCGACCCCGGGCTGCACGACGGAGGCCTGCGACTTCCGCGACAACATGTCGTCGCTGCAGGCGGCCGGCTACGAGGTGCTCGGCATCTCGAAGGACGAGCCCGCGAAGCTCAAGACCTTCCAGCACGAGCAGGCGCTCACCTTCCCCCTGCTCAGCGACCCCGACCTCGCGGTGCACCGTGCGTACGCCGCGTGGGGCGAGAAGAACAACTACGGGAAGATCGTCACCGGCACGATCCGGTCCACGATCGTGGTCGACGAGGACGGCGTCGTGCAGCTGCCGCTCTACAACGTCAAGGCGACCGGGCACGTCGCGAGCCTGCGGAAGAAGCTCGGCCTGGTCTGAGACCCGGCCCCGTGACGCACGGGAGGCGCGGTGCCAGCTGGCACCGCGCCTCCCGTCCGTCACGGGGTCGCGTCTACTCGTCGCGCGCGTCGCGCGGGACGAGCCAGCCCGTCACCGCGCGGGACAGCACCAGGGTGAGCCCCAGCAACGCGGGGATCAGGAGCACCCAACCGACCCAGGCGACGCGGAACACGCCCTGGAACGCACCGATGGCGAGGGCGCCCTGCATCACCTGCCAGACGAGGATGCCGGCACGCACCCACGCGCGGCGGTTGCGGAGGCCGACGACGAGCGAGACCAGCCAGAGCGCGGCGACCGCGCAGAGCAGCGTGAGCGCGATCGCCGAGGCGATGCTCGACGACGGGGCGACGATCGACTCCACGAGCAGGACGACGGTGGTGACGACGAGCGCGAGCGCCTCGAGACCCACCACGACGAGCAGGGTCGTGACGGCGGGCGGGCGGTCCGGGGTGCGGTCCGGAGCGGTCGGGGTGGTGTCGGGCACAGCAAGCCTCCAGATCGGGACCCTTGATTTGGCCATCCCAGTATGGAACGATATTCGAGGTCGTTTGGACGGCACGATGTGGTGTGCGTCTCCCGCGGTTCGACGCTTCTCCCCCGAGCGTCCAGCGGGCGTCAGACTCGCTCCCAGCGGAAGCCTCCCCCACAGGTTCCCCTCGTGCCCTGTGCATGCCAGCGTTCCGATCCCCGAGCCGCGGCCCCGGCCTGCCGTTCGAGCATCGACATCAAGGAGCACCACACATGGACTGGCGTGACCAGGCAGCCTGCCTCACCGCGGACCCCGAGCTCTTCTTCCCCGTTGGGAACACCGGACCGGCCGTCGACCAGATCGAGAAGGCGAAGTCGGTGTGCGCGCGCTGCACCGTGACCGAGATGTGCCTGCAGTACGCGCTCGAGAACAACCAGGACTCCGGTGTCTGGGGTGGCCTGAGCGAGGACGAGCGTCGTGCGCTGAAGCGTCGCGCCGCGCGCGCCCGCCGCGCCTCCTGACGCAGCGCCGCTGACACGACGACGCCCGTCGCTCCCCCGTGGAGCGGCGGGCGTCGTCGTGCATGCGGGGCCCGCCCGGTGTCGAACCAGCGATCCGACATCGAACCAGCACGATGGGCTGGTTCGGTGTCGGATCCGTGGTTCGGTGCGGCGCTGCCGCCGGAACCGGGTCCGGTCAGGCGGTGCCGGACGCGGTCAGCCAGCGGAACGGGATCGTGATCGTGACCTCGGTCCCGCTGCCGGTGAGCGTGTGCCAGTCGATCGTGCCGCCGAGCTCGCCCTGGATGAGCGTCCGGACGATCTGCGTGCCGAGACCGGAGCCGACCTTGCCCTCCGGCAGGCCGACACCGTTGTCGCGGACCTCGATGTCGAGGTGGTCGTCGCCGCGGTTCGCGACGATCTCGACCTCGCCGTCGCGGCCGTCGAGTCCGTGCTCCACCGCGTTCGTGACGAGCTCGGTGAGTCCGAGCGCGAGGGGCGTCGCGGCCTCGGAGGGCAGCACGCCGAACTCGCCGGTCTTCTTCGGGCGGACGGTCGTGTTGTGCGACGCGGCGACCTCGGTGACGAGCTTGAGCACGGAGTCGAACACCTCGTCGAAGTCGACGTTCTGGCTGAGCCCGGTCGACAGCGTGTCGTGCACGACGGCGATCGCGGCGACGCGGCGCATGGCGTTCTGCAGCGAGGTGCGGGCCTCGTCGGAGTGGGTCCGACGCGCCTGGATCCGCAGCAGCGACGCGACCGTCTGCAGGTTGTTCTTCACGCGGTGGTGGATCTCGCGGATCGTCGCGTCCTTGGTGATGAGTTCGCGCTCCTGGTGGCGCAGCTCGGTCACGTCGCGGCAGAGCACGATGGCGCCGATGCGCTCACCGTGGTCACGCAGCGGGATCGACCGGAGCGACACGGTCACCCCCTTCGCCTCGACGTCGGCACGCCACGGCGCACGACCGGTCACGACGAGCGGGAGGGACTCGTCGACGTCGAGCTTCGAGCCGATGAGCTCGGTCGTGACCTCGGCGAGGGACTTCCGCTCGAGCTCCCCCTCGAAGCCCATCCGGTTGAAGGCGCTGAGACCGTTCGGGCTGGCGAAGGTCACCGTGCCGTTGGTGTCCAGGCGCAGCAGACCGTCGCTGGCACGGGGCGCTCCACGGCGCGGGCCCGCGGGTGCGCCGAGGTCCGGGAAGTCCCCGGTCGCGATCATGCCGAACAGGTCGTTCGCGCTCGCGGTGAAGTTGAGTTCCTGGCGGCTCGGGGTCCGCATCTCGTCCTGGTTCGAGTGGCGCGTGACGACGGCGATCGGCCGGTCGGTCGTCTCGGTGCTGTTCGTGTTCAGCCGGCGGAGCACCGGGATCGCGCGGACGCGCGTCGGGGTGTCCTCGTACCAGTCCGGCTCGGCCGAGTCGACGACCGTGGCACTCGCGAAGCACTGGGTGACCTGGTCGCGCCACTCCTCGCGCATCTCCTGCCCGACGATGTCGCGGTAGAACAGCGTCGCCGCCGAGCTCGGGCGTGCGTGGGCGACGGCCACGAACGAGCCGTCCTCGGCCGTCGGCACCCAGAGGACCATGTCCGCGAAGGAGAGGTCGGCGAGGAGCTGCCAGTCCCCCACGAGCAGGTGGAGCCACTCCACGTCCGCTTCCGAGGATCGGCCTTGCGCGAGGACGAGGTCACTGAGGGTCGACACCCGGACAGTCTAGGTGCGCCGATCTGTGGAGAACGACGCGCCTCCACAACCGAGAGTCATGAACATTTCAGATGTTCCATCCGTCCGTACGCTCGGGGTCGGAGGGGACATGGCGGCAGGAGAAGCACGTCCGGTCACGGACGACGAGCAGGACGAACCGGTCCGGAGGGCACTCGTCCCCGTGGCGGGCGTCGCACCGCGCACCGGACCGAACACCGGGAGCGCGCCCGGGTCGGCGGCGGTCGGGGACGACGCCGCCACGCCGCCCGTGCCGGACCCGGCCGACACGGCACGTGCGCTCGGGCTCTGCGTGGTCGAGATCCTGACCGGCGGACGCGAGGTCGACAGCATCGCGCGGTGGGTCACGGAGGACGTGCAGCGGCACCTGCTGCAGCGCGCCGCTCTGGCGGCACGCGCACGATCCGTCGCACGACGCTCCCGTGCCCGGCCGCTGGTGCAGGTCGGGAGCGTCCGGATCTGCGAACCGGCACCCGGTGTCGCCGAGGCGGCGGTCGTGGTGCACACCCGCAGCCACGCGCGCGCCGTCGCGTTGCGCCTGGAGCTCCGGCAGGGGCGCTGGCGCGCGACCGCGGTCGGCGTGCTCTGACCGCATCACGCGGACGGACGGCCGACGACGTGACGGGAGGCGCGGTGCCAGCCGGCACCGCGCCTCCCGTCGGGTCGTGACGGTGGATCAGCCCTTCTTGGCGGCCTGACGACGCTCGGCGCGGTTGCCCGCCGCGGCGGCCTGACCGGACGCGGTCGCCGCGTTGCCGAACGCGGAGCCCTGCTCCGGTCCGGTGGCCTCCGCCTCGGCCTCGGCCTGGGCGCGCTGCGCCCGTGCGGTGGCGGCCTGCTCGAGGCGACCACGCTCGTCGCGCACCTCGACCTCGCCGTCGATCGACGGTGCCGAGTACTCGAGCCCGGTTGCCTCGGACTCGCCCAGGCCCTTCGCCTCGATGACCGCGTTGTCGCCGTCCGACTGCACCTGGACCTCGAGGTTGAACAGGTAGCCGACCGACTCCTCGCGGATCTGGCCCATCATGCTCTGGAAGAGCGCGTAGCCCTCGCGCTGGTACTCGACCAGCGGGTCGCGCTGCGCCATGGCACGGAGCCCGATGCCGTCCTTCAGGTAGTCCATCTCGTACAGGTGGTCCCGCCAGCGGCGGTCGATCACCGACAGGACCACACGGCGCTCGAGCTCGCGCATGGCCTCGTCACCGAGCACCTCCTCGCGCTTCTGGTACGCGAGCTTCGCGTCGGAGAGGATCTCGCGCCCGAGGAACTCGCGCGTCGCCTTGCCCTTCGACCCGGCCTCGGTGATGACCTCGTCGATGGAGATCGAGATCGGGTACAGCGTGCCGAGCTCGGTCCACATTGCGTCGAGGTCCCAGTCGTCCGGGGAGCCCTCGCCGGTGTGGGTGTCGATCACGTCGTCGATCACGGCCTTGAGGAACGACTGCGCGCGGTCGTTGATGTCGTCGCCCTCGAGGATGTGCCGGCGGTCGCTGTAGATCGCTTCGCGCTGGCGGTTCAGGACGTCGTCGTACTTCAGGACGTTCTTGCGGATCTCGGCGTTCCGGCCCTCGACCTGCGCCTGGGCCGAACGGATCGCGCGGCTGACGAGCTTGTTCTCGATCGCCATGTCGTCCGGCACGTTCGAGCGGCCCATCAGGCTCTCGGCGGCACCCGAGTTGAACAGGCGCATGAGGTCATCGGTCAGCGACAGGTAGAAGCGGCTCTCGCCGGGGTCGCCCTGACGGCCGGAACGACCGCGGAGCTGGTTGTCGATGCGGCGGGACTCGTGGCGCTCGGTGCCGAGGACGTAGAGCCCGCCGGCCTCACGGACCTTGTCGCCCTCTTCCTCGACGGTCTTCTTGACCGCGGCGAAGACGTCGTCCCACGCGGCCTCGTACTCCTCCGGGGTCTCCGTCGGGGACAGGCCCTTGTCGTGCATCTCCTGCACGGCGAGGAACTCGGAGTTCCCGCCGAGCATGATGTCGGTTCCGCGGCCGGCCATGTTCGTGGCGACCGTCACCGCGCCGAGTCGACCGGCCTGCGCGACGATCGCGGCCTCACGCGCATGGTTCTTCGCGTTGAGGACCTCGTGCTTGACGCCCTTCTTCGCGAGGAGCTTCGACAGGTACTCGGACTTCTCGACGCTCGTGGTGCCGACGAGGACGGGCTGGCCCTTCTCGTGGCGCTCGGCGATGTCGACCGCGACCTGCTCGAACTTCGCCTTCTCGTTCTTGTAGACGAGGTCGGTCTGGTCGATGCGCTGCATCGGCTTGTTCGTCGGGATCGGGACGACGCCGAGCTTGTAGGTCGACATGAACTCGGCCGCCTCGGTCTCAGCGGTACCGGTCATGCCGGAGAGCTTCTGGTACAGGCGGAAGTAGTTCTGCAGCGTGACGGTCGCGAGCGTCTGGTTCTCGGCCTTGACCTCGACGCCCTCCTTCGCCTCGATCGCCTGGTGGATGCCCTCGTTGTAGCGACGGCCCATCAGGATGCGGCCGGTGTGCTCGTCGACGATGAGCACCTCGCCGTTCATCACGACGTAGTCCTTGTCCTTCTTGAACAGGGCGACGGCCTTGATCGAGTTGTTCAGGAAGGAGATCAGCGGGGTGTTCGCCGACTCGTACAGGTTGTCGATGCCGAGGTAGTCCTCGACCTTCTCGATGCCGGGCTCGAGGACGCCCACGGTGCGCTTCTTCTCGTCGACCTCGTAGTCCTCGCCCGGGATCAGGCGGGTGGCGATCGACGCGAACTCGGTGAACCAGCGGTTCGCCTCGCCCGAGGACGGCCCGGAGATGATGAGCGGCGTCCGAGCCTCGTCGATGAGGATCGAGTCGACCTCGTCGACGATCGCGAAGTAGTGGCCGCGCTGCACCATGTCGGACGCCTGCCACGCCATGTTGTCGCGCAGGTAGTCGAAGCCGAACTCGTTGTTCGTGCCGTACGTGATGTCTGCCGCGTACTGCTCGCGGCGCTCGGCCGGCGACTGGTTCGCGATGATGCAGCCGGTGGTCATGCCGAGCGCACGGAAGACGCGGCCCATGATCTCGGACTGGTACGACGCGAGGAAGTCGTTCACGGTGATGACGTGCACGCCACGCGACGGGATCGCGTTGAGGTACGCGGCGGTCGTCGCGACGAGGGTCTTGCCCTCACCGGTCTTCATCTCGGCGATGTTGCCGAGGTGCAGGGCCGCGCCGCCCATCAGCTGCACGTCGAAGTGCCGCATGCCGAGGGTGCGCTTGGCTGCCTCGCGGACCGCGGCGAACGCCTCCGGCAGGAGGTCGTCGAGGGACTCCCCGTTGGCGTAGCGCTCACGGAGTTCCTTCGTCTCGTCCTGGAGCTCCTCGTCCGTGAGGCTCGCGAAGTCGTCCTCGAGGTCGTTGATGGCCGAGGCGTACGCCTTCAGCCGTCGGAGGGTGCGTCCTTCGCCGATGCGGAGGACCTTCTCCAGCACGTTTGCCACGTGAGCTCCTTACGGGGTCGTCGCGCGCGACCTGCGCGATCCGAACAGCCAGTCATGCTAGCAACCCGGCGGAGCCGTGCGCTGGGAGGCCGACGGGCGTACGCGGTCCACCGGACCGCGCACGCCCGCACCAGGCCACGGGGCAGGTCACGCCACTGCGGCCGTGCGACTGCGCTCGTCGTCGGCGCCTGCTCCGTCGGTGACGGCGGCTGCTGCTCCGGCGTCGCTGCCGTCCGCACCGCCCTCGTCGATGCCGATCACGCCGTAGTCCCAGCCCTTGCGGCGGTAGACGACGCTCGGACGCTTCGTCTCGGCGTCGACGAACAGGTAGAAGTCGTGACCGACGAGCTCCATGCGGTAGAGCGCGTCGTCGACGGTCATCGGCGCCTCGGCGAAGACCTTGTGCCGGATGACCACGGGCGAGTACACCTCGGTGTCGTCGTCGTGCGCCTCCTCGACCACGGGGACCGCTCCGGTCGCGACGGTCTCGATGAGCCGTCCGTCGGCCGGCGTCACGCCCATGTGCTCGAACCCGGTGCCGGCGGCCTCGGCGACCGACGTCGGGCGGTGGCGTCCGCGGTGCACCTTGCGGCGGTCGCGGGCCCGGCGCAGCCGCTCGGTGATGCGGGCGAAGGCGAGGTCGAACGCCGCGTACTTGTCCGACGCCGCGGACTCGGCACGCACCAGGGGTCCGGGGCCGATCAGGGTGAGCTCGACGCGGTCCTCGCCCTGGGCGCCGCCGGACTTCTCGTTGTGGCGGCTGAGGCGCACCTCGAAGGCGAGGGCGCGGTCGGCGAGCACGTCGATCTTCTCGGACTTCTGTTCGACGTAGGTGCGGAATCGATCGGTGACCCCGACGTTCCGGCCCGTGATCGTCACGTCCATGTGGCGGCTCCCATCCGTACTTCGGCGCGTCGCCTCCATCCGGCGATCCCGAACGCCTTGCCGCGAGGCTAGACCCCCGGCCGGGCTGCCGTCACGGCCGACCGGCGGGTCGCACCGGACACCCACCGGACGCTCAGGCGTCACCGCCCGTCCACCCCGCGTCCACGGGACCCGGGCGCCCCGTCGGTCGCGGGTGTCACTCCTCGACCTCGGCGAGCGCCACGCACCGCACCACGCGTCCCCCGGCCGCCCGGACGGCCCGCACGGCCTCGGCCATCGTGACGCCGGTCGTCACGACGTCGTCGACCACCACCACGTCACGGCCCGTGACGTGTGCGGCGCGGAGGGTGCCCACCGTGGCCTCGACCCGTTCGAGCGCGGTCCGTTCCTTCTGCCCGTGGGCACGGTGACCGGTCGGCCCGGGGAGTCCGGTCGCCGGTGTCGGCGGGCGGACCCGCCGGAGCGCACCGCGGGGTGCGCGGCAGGACCGCCGTCGTGCCCGGACTGCCGGGCCGGCCCCCTGTGCCCGGCGCAGCAGCAGGACGACCGGGTCGAACCCGCGACGCCGGGCACTGGTCCGCGACGGGGGGACCCGGACGAGCAGCGCGCCCGGCACGTCGGCCAGGGCTCGATCGACGAGCGCGCCGAACCGGGGCGCGAGCACGGGTACGAGGTCGGTCCGGCCCCGCAGCTTCAGCTCGAGGACGAGTGCCCGGACCGTGTCGCGGTAGGCGAAGGCCGCGTCGAGCCGGACCCCGGCGACCAGCCGTCGCCGCTGGGGCTCCGCGGCGAGGGCCGCACGACAGTGCGGACACACCGCGCGGTCCGGGGCGCCGCACCCGACGCAGGTGACCGGGAGCACGAGGCCGAGCAGGGCGAGGAGGGCGTCCGCCCACCCGTGCGGCGGAGCACCGGGACGTGGGGAGCGGGGGTTCGTCGGGGACATGCGTCCATCATCGGGACCGACCGACGTCCGGGGTGGGCCGACCTGGCGGACGGTGGAGGAGCCTCCAGGCCGGGCCGCCTGTGCAGGGACGTGCGGTCAGCGCTGCGTGCCGAGCACGTCCGCGGTGACCCCCGTGGTGTCCCAGCGGCCGCCGGTGGACTGCAGGACCGTGCCGTCGGCCATCCGCAGCAGCACCGATCCGCCGCTGCCGCCGGTGACGGACGCGGCCGTCCCGTCGGGCTTCGGCAGCGTCGCGGACTGGCCGCCGACCGTCGACCGGACGACCTCGGGACCGGTGTCCGTCTGCCCGACCGACACCACGTCGCTGTCGTTGACCCACGCGGCGCCGACGGCGTCGCCGGTGGCCGCCTGCACGCGGACCGGCGGACCGAGCCCGGTGGGCGTGCGGTCGCCACCCCGGACGATCGCCATCACGTACAGGGCAGGCCCGTCGGACGTGTCGATGAGCGCGAGTGCCCGGGTGGAGTCGCGGGAGACCTGGAACGAGACCAGGCGACCGCGCGGCAGCGTCGTGGGGACCTGGTGCGGGTCTCCGCCGAGTCCGTAGGCGGTGACCCGGCCGGTGTCACCGCCCTGACCGACCCAGACGAACCCGAGGTCGTCCAGGGTCGGCGGGACGAGCCCCTCGGTCGCGTCGATGCGCAGGGCGTCCCGACCGCGCACGACGACCACGCCGCTCGCGTTGCCGACCGCGGCGACCGTGCCCGAGGCGGCGAGCGAGAAGGACTGCGGGTCGAGCGCGGCGATCGTCGCGCTCTCGTCCCCACCGAGCTCGGCGACCCGCCCGTTCGCGGTCGCGTACCCGACCTCGTCGTCGCGGTCGACGAGCGGCCGCGGGTCGACGTCGGGGTTGAGCCGCGCCTGCGTGCCCTGCTGCTCCGGCAGGGAGAACGTGGCGCCCTCGATGGTGATCGAGACGGACGACACCGATGCGACCGACGCGAGGGAGCGGGTCAGCTGCTCGCGCATGCGCACCCGGTCGTCGTTGCTCGCGCGCAGGGCGTCGCTCGACAGGTCGACGAGCGCCGAGCCGTTCTCGATCGTGACCGCGTTCAGCGAGAGCTGCGTGCCCTCCGGGAAGGCGGACACGACGGCGCCCTTGAGCCAGTCGGACGGACCGGCGAGCAGTGCGCTCGCGATGCGGGTGCTCGTGGACGAGCGGGCGAGGAACCAGCGCTCGTCCGGCACGAGGTACCGGTACGTGGGGTCGAAGAAGTAGAGCGCGTGCTGCTGGAACTGCGACTCGAAGCTCACGGGCGTGAGGATGATGCCGTCGGGGGCGTAGGCGATGCGCCACTCGCCGTCCTCGCGGACGAACTGGAAGGTCAGGGTCGACGTCGTCGGCCGGACCGCCTGGGTGTACTCGCCGTCGGCGTCGACGGTCGCGCTGGCGGTCAGCGTGTAGGTGAGCTCGCGGTCGGCGACGCGGTCGATCGCGCCGCTCCCCTGCAGGACGGTGACGCCGCGCCGCGGGTTCCACTTCTGCGCGAAGCCCTTCGCCAGGAACTCCCGGGCGGTGCCGTAGTCGTCCTGTGCCCCCGTGCCGGCGGCGACGAAGCCGCGCAGGATCGCGGTCTGGTCGGCGCCGGCGACCGGGCGGTCCGGGCGGAGCTCGAAGCCGGAGATCGCCTCGTCCTTCACCGACTGCCCGGTGCGCACGCCACCGCCGGTGGGGATCGCCGCGCAGGCCGTCAGGGCGACGACGGTGAGGGCCGCGAGCGTCGTCGCGACGAGGGTCCGCAGTCGTGCTCGCATCAGTGGTCCTCCCGCACGGCTCGCGGTCCGTCGTAGGTCTCGTCGAGTTCGGGCAGCGGGATCGCCGAGGTCGCGGTGCCGAGGGACTCGCCGCGCGGGAGGGTCAGCACGAAGGTCGAGCCCTCGCCCGGCCGGGACCAGACGTCGATCCGGCCGCCGTGCAGGTTGGCGTCGCCGAGCGAGATCGCGAGCCCCAGGCCGGTGCCGCCGATGGTGCGCTTGCGGCTGGGGTCGGCACGCCAGAAGCGGTCGAAGACCCGCGCGGCGTCCTCCGGCGGCATGCCGACGCCCTGGTCGCGCACCGCGATCGCGACGGAGCGGGAGTCGCTGTCGACGACGACCTGGACGGGCTTCGCGTCGCCGTGCTCGATCGCGTTGCCGACCAGGTTCCGGAGGATCCGCCGGATGCGCTTCGCGTCGAGCCGCATCGTGGTGTGGCCGCCGGGGGTGACGAGCTGCAGGTCGACGCCGGCGCGCTCGGCGAGCGGGCGGAACTCCTCGACGATGTCGGCGGCGAGCGCGGCGGGCACGACCGGCTCGGTGTCGAGCTGCACGGCCTGTGCGTCGTACCGGGAGATCTCGAGCAGGTCGGCGAGCAGCAGCTCGAAGCGTTCGACCTGGGTGTGCAGGAGCTCGGCGGACCGGCTCACCGACGGCTCGAAGGCGTGCCGGGAGTCGTAGAGCATGTCGCCGGCCAGCCGGATCGTGGTGAGCGGGGTGCGGAGCTCGTGGGAGACGTCGGACACGAAGCGCTGCTGCACGCGCGAGAGCTCGGCGAGCTGGGTGATCTGCCGACTGACGGCGTCGGCCATGTCGTTGAAGCTGCGCGCCAGGATCGCGATGTCGTCGTGGCCACGGACCGGGATGCGTTCGTCGAGCCGTCCGGCCGCGATCTTGCGACTGGTCTCGGCTGCGCCGCGGATGGGCACGACGACGAGCCGCACCACGAGCGAGGTGACGAGCGCGATGAGGACGATGAGGGCGACGCCGCCGACCGAGAGCGTCTGCGACACGAAGTCGAGGGTCTGCTGCGCGTCGGACAGGTCGTAGACGATGTAGAGCTCGTACTGGCCGGCGCTCGGCACCTGGAGCACCGACCCCACCGCCAGACCGGGCTCGCGTCGGCCCCCGTCGTCGAGCTGCACCGGCTGCAGGCTGAGCCGGCCGGTGTCCTTCGCGACCTCGCGCCGGAGGTCGTCGGTGATCACGGCGTCCGGGAAGCCCTGGCTCGCCAGGTTCTGCAGCGTCTGGGGCGTCGACTGCCCCGGCGTCCGCTCGATGGCGATGCTCGTGCCGCCCGGGCTCGTCGTGTTCGACAGGATCGCCTGCTGCGCCTCGCTCTGCAGGGTCTCGAGCTCGGTCTGGTTGTTGTCCTCGGCCGCCGTCGCGGCGTCGAAGATGCCCTGCGCGACGACGGTCGCCCGTGCCGACTCCGACTCGATCTGGTCGCGGCGCTGCGCGTAGACGTTGTTCGAGATGCTGATCATGACGGCGGTCCCGATGACCGCGACCGCCAGGCCGGTCGTCGCGACCGTGATCGCGACGCTCCGGACCATGAGCGACCGGCGCCACAGCCAGGCGACGGCGTACCAGCCGCGACGGACCCACCGGCGGAGCCGACGGCGGAGCCCGGCGGCACGACCCGATGGCCGGCGCCGGCCGGACGGCGCCTGCGCCCACGAGGACTGCGTAGACGAGGACTGCGCAGACGAACCCTGCGCAGACGAACCCTGCGCTGACGGCCCACTGGTCGCGGCCGGGTCGTGCCCGGTCGCCGCCACGTCCGGCCCGGTGGCGTCCGGGTCCGACGACACCGACGGCACGGTGCTCAGGCCCCTCCGGCCCGGTAGCCGACACCGCGCACGGTCGTGACGATCTTCGGGTTGTCCGGGTCGTGCTCGATCTTGGCGCGGAGCCGCTGCACGTGCACGTTCACGAGCCGGGTGTCCGCCTTGTAGTGGTAGCCCCAGACCTGGTCGAGCAGCATCTCCCGCGTGAACACCTGGTTCGGCTTCTCGGCGAGCGCGCGGAGCAGGTCGAACTCGAGCGGCGTGAGTGCGATCACGGTGTCACCGCGACGGACCTCGTGCGCGGCGACGTCGACGGTCAGGTCGCCCGCGTGCAGCACCGAGGCGTCGCCGGCCGTCGGGCGGAGCCGCGTCTTGATGCGCGCGACGAGCTCCTTCGGGTTGAAGGGCTTCACGACGTAGTCGTCGGCACCGTTCTCGAGGCCCGCCACGACGTCGGCGGTGTCGCCCTTCGCCGTCAGCATGATGATCGGGGTGCCGCTGTCCGCGCGGATCCGCTTGCAGACCTCGATGCCGTCGATCCCGGGGAGCATCACGTCGAGCAGCACGAGGTCGGGCTTCGTGCTGTGGAACGTCTCGACGGCGTCGTTGCCGTCGGCGCTGAACTCCGGCTCGTAGCCCTCGGAACGGAGGACGATGCCGATCATCTCGGCGAGGGCCTGGTCGTCGTCGACGACGAGGATGCGCGGTGTCATGTGCGTGGACTCCGTGTGGCGGGCGGGAGGTGCCGGACCGGCACCCACTGGTCACGATAGCCGAGCACCCGTCGAGCAGGGTCCGTGCGCCATGATGGGGGTGGTCGCGCGTTCCGCTGCGCGGCCCGAGCACGTTCGAGGGGGCGGCGATGGCCGACTGGCAGGTTCCGGGTTCGAGCGGGGGCGACGACCGGACGGGAGGCCCGTCCCACCCCACGGGGCCGCCGCCGCCCGGTGGGTGGCCGGGGCAGCAGCCGTGGCCGGGTGCGCAGGCCGGCCCGGGTCCGCAGGCCGGTCCCAGCCCGCAGGCCGGTCCGGGTCGGCAGGGCTGGTCACAGCAGGGGTGGCAGCAGCCCGGTCCGGGGCGTCCCGGGGCCGGTCCGCAGCGTCCGGTGGTGCCGCTCCGACCGCTCGGTCTCGGGGACGTGCTCGCCGGCGCCTTCACGGTGTTCCGCCGCAACCCGCGCGTCCTGCTCCTCTGGAGTCTGCTCCTCAGCGGCGTGCTCGGACTCCTCGCGACGCTGGCGAGCACCTTCGGCCAGCGGGCGCTGCAGGGCCGGCTGACGTCGGCGGTCGACGCGGGCGGCAGCGGTGCCGAGGACGTCGTCGCCGGGTCCGTCACGCTCTTCGTCGTCCTCTCCGTCGGGCTGCCCTTCCTCGCGTACCTGGGCCGGGCGTTCCTCGTCGCGCCGGTCGCGGCCGACACCGGGCAGCGCATCCTCGGACGGCGTGCGAGCTTCCGCGGCCTCTGGGCGCTCCTCGCCGGTCGTCGGTGGCCCGTCCTGGCGTGGATCCTGCTGCAGCTCGTCGCGGGTCTGGTCCTCGGGGCGGTGTTCGTCTCGATCGCCGTCGGCATGGTCGTCGGCCTGGCCGCGGGTCGCGCCGGCGTCGGCGGGTACGTCGGCGCGTTCTTCCTGTTCGCACTCGGTGCCCTCGTCCTGATCGTCTGGCTGGGGACGCGGTTCGCCTTCACCGTCCCCACCATCGCGCTCGAGGGTCGGAGCGTGTTCTCCGCCGCCGCGCAGTCGTGGCGGCTCACCCGCGGGGCCTTCTGGCGCACGTTCGGCATCGTGCTGCTCGTGCAGGTCGCCTTCGGCATCGCGGGCTCGATCGCGTCGATCCCGCTCACGTTCGGCACCGCGCTCGCCGTCGGCGCCTTCGACCCGCTCGGGCAGACCGGCGCCGCCGCCGGAGTGGGCGCCGGGGCCGTCGTCGCCGTCGTGCTCGGCGCGCTGCTGTCGATCGCCGTGCAGTGCGTCACCGACGTGCTCAGCGCCTCGGTCCTGACCTTCCTCGCGGTCGACCGCCGCATCCGCACCGAGGCGCTCGACCAGCGCATCGCGTCCCACCTGGAGACCGGCGAGCCGACGGACCCGTTCGCGCCGGCACCCGTGGTCCCCCGCGCTCCGTGGCCGGGACGACCGGGCCCCGGTCAGCCGTGGCCGTCGCAACAGGAGTGGCCGGCGCAGCAGCAGCAGCAGCAGTGGCCAGCGCAGCCACAGCAGCAGTGGCCAGCGCAGCCACAGCAGCAGTGGCCAGCGCAGCCACAGCAGCAGTGGCCAGCGCAGCCACAGCAGCAGTGGCCGGCGCAGCCACAGCAGGGGACGCCGGGGCAGCAGCAGTGGCCCGGGCAGCAGCACTGGCCGGGCGGCTCGTGACGCTCGGTCCCGACGAGGCACGCCGGCTGCTCGAACGCGAACTCGAGCGCCCCGACTACGACGGTGCGCGGGCGACCTGGTGGGACCGGGCGTCCCGTCAGCTGCTCGAGTGGCTCGGGTCGTTCCGACCGGGCGGCGGCCTGGACTCCCCCGCGTTCGGACAGTCCGTGCTCTGGATCGCGGTCGTGGTGCTCGTCGCGGTCGTGGTCGTCGTGGTCGTCGCCAGGGGGCTGCCCCGTCGGCGCGCCCGCACCGCCCGGTCGGACGACGGCAGCGTCTTCGACCACGACGACCTGCGATCCGCCCGCGAACTCGGCGACGCCGCCCGGGCCGCCCTGCGCGCCGGCGACTGGGCCGACGCGGTGCTCGACGGCTACCGTGCGGTCGCGCGCGGACTCGCCGAACGCGACCTCGTCCAGGAGGTCCCCGGTGCCACCGCACGCGCCGTCGCCGGACGCGCGGGCCCGTGGTTCCCGGAGCACGCGGACCGGATCGACCGGGCGGCACGGTCCTTCGACGACGTCCGCTACCTCGGAGCCGTCGCCGACGAGACCACCGCCCGCTCGGTCCTCGACACCGAGGCATCGGTCCGCACCACACGTCCCGCGACCGAGCCCGCGGTCCCGACGTGACCGCCGCCACGACCCCGACCGCCGTCGTCCGCTCCCCCGGGCGCACCGGCCGCGTGGTCTTCTGGACCGTCATCGTCCTCGTGGGCCTGCTGCTCGCCGGGCTCACGGCCGCGGTGCAGTCGTCGACCGGACCGACCCGTGAGCCGCTCGACCCCGGGTCCACGACGGCGAGCGGCGCACGGGCACTCGTGCGCGTGCTCGAGCAGCGCGGCACCCGCGTGGACGTGGTCGACCGCGTCGACGACCTCGACCGGTCCGAGCTGGACGGTGCGACGGTCCTGGTCGACGACTCCGCCGGCGCCCTCGACGCCGCGGTCGCACGACGCCTCGGTCGGTCGGTCGAGCACGTCGTGCTGCTGACCACCGACCGGGCCGCGCTCGACGCGCTGGGCCTCGACGTCGTCCCCGCCGGACCCGTCCTCGGGGACGCCACCGTCCCGACGAGCGGGTGTGCCGTCCCGGCCGTGGCCGCCGCGGGGCGACTCACCGTGACCGGCGAGGGCTACCGGACGACGTCGGAGGGACCGATCCCGACGGGCACCGACCTCTGCGTGAGGACCGGCAGCGGGGACGACCGCGTCGCCGGCATCGTCCGGACCGCCACCCCGGCCGGGGACGTGACGCTGGTCGGCACGACGGGCGCGCTGCGGAACGACACGATCACGACCGCGGGCAACGCCGCCTTCGCACTCGACCTGCTCGGGTCCGACGACCGGCTCGTCTGGTACACGCCGACACGCACCTCGGCCGACGCTGCGCCCACCATCGGCTCGCTCGCCCCGCCGTGGGTGCCCGGCGCCCTGCTGCTGCTCGCCCTCGTCGCGGTCGCGGCCGGCGTCTGGCGAGGACGTCGGCTCGGTCCGCTCGTCGTCGAGCGGATGCCCGTCGTCGTCCGGGCCTCCGAGACGACCGAGGGACGCGCACGGCTGTACGCCAGGACGCGTGACCGGACCCACGCGCTCGACACCCTCCGGCTCGCCGCACTCCGTCGGATCGGGCACCGACTCGGCCTGCCCCGCGGGACCCACGTCGACGAGGTGGTGCGCGCCGCGGCCCGTGCGACCGGCCGTCCCCCCGCCGCCGTCGGAGCCGTCCTGGTGGGCGGTCCGACGACCGACGACCGGGCACTCCGCGACGGCGCGACGGCCCTCGACGAGCTGGAGCGGGCCGTCCGTACCGCGACCGGCGCCCCCGACCCGCACTCCGCCACCGACCCCACGCCACACCGCAACCGACGAGGAGCACGACCGTGACCGATCCGTCACCCGCCCAGGAACCGACCGGACACACCCCCGACGGGACGACCCCGAACGGGTCGGCCCCGACCGGCACGGCGCAGCCGACCGGCGGCACGGACGCGCTCCGGGGCGCCTTCGGCCGGCTCCGCGCCGAGGTCGGCAAGGCCGTCGTCGGTCAGGAGGGCGCCGTCTCCGGCATGATCGTCGGGATCCTCGCGCACGGCCACGTGCTGCTCGAGGGCGTCCCCGGCGTCGCGAAGACCCTGCTCGTGCGCAGCCTGGCGGCGGCGATGTCGCTCGACACCAAGCGCATCCAGTTCACCCCCGACCTGATGCCCGGCGACGTCACCGGGTCGCTGGTGTTCGACGCCTCCACCGGGACGTTCCCGTTCCGCGAGGGCCCCGTCTTCACGAACGTGCTGCTCGCCGACGAGGTCAACCGCACCCCGCCGAAGACGCAGTCCGCCCTGCTCGAGGCCATGGAGGAACGCCAGGTCAGCGTGGACGGCGCGGCACGCCCGCTGCCCGACCCGTTCTTCGTCGCCGCGACCATGAACCCGATCGAGTTCGAGGGCACGTACACGCTGCCGGAGGCGCAGCTCGACCGCTTCCTGATGAAGCTCACGCTCGACGTGCCACCGCGGGACGTCGAGTGGCAGGTGCTCCGCCGCCACGCGGACGGCTTCGTCCCGCGGGACGTCCGGTCCGCCGGCGTCCGTCCGGTGCTCGGCGTCGACGAGGTCCTCGCGGCGCAGCGGGCCGTCCGTGCGGTCGGCGCGCGCGACGACGTCCTGGCCTACGTGGTCGACCTCGCCCGCGCCACCCGGCAGGCCCCGTCCGTCCGCGTCGGTGTGAGCCCCCGCGGTGCGACGGCGCTCCTCGCCGCCGCGAAGGCCTGGGCGTGGCTCACCGGCTACGACGCGATCACGCCCGACCACGTGCAGGCGATGCTCCTGCCGGTCTGGCGGCACCGGCTGCGCGTGGCCGCCGACGCCGAGCTCGAGGGCGTCGGGGCGGACGGCGTGCTGCAGCAGGTCGTCGAGCAGGTCCGGGTGCCGTTCTAGTGGCGGTCTCCGGGCGGTTCGTCGCGCTCCTGGCCGTCGCGATCGTCCCCACGGTGCTGCTCGGCAGCGCCTGGGCCGGTGTGGCCTGGGTCGTCGTCGTGGTGCTCGCCGCCGGCCTCGACGTCCTGCTCGCAGCCGATCCGTCCGCGGTCCGCGTCGAGCGACGGATGCCGCACCTGGCGCGTCGGGGCAGCACCACCGAGGGGTCCCTCGTCCTGGCGAACGACGGGCCGCGACCGCTGCGTGCCCTCGTCCGGGACATGTGGGAGCCCTCCGCCGGGCACGGGCCGGTCCGGATCCGGATGACCGTCCCGGCCGGTGAGCGCCGAGTCGCCCGGGTCCGCTTCACGCCCTTCCGCCGCGGTCGTCGCGCCAGTACCGGGATCGCCGTCCGTTCCACCGGTCCGCTCGGCCTCGCCGCCCGGCAGGCCGTCCTGGTCGCGCCCGGCGAGCTGGTCGTCACACCGCCCTTCCGGTCGCGGCGGCACCTGCCCTCGCGGCTCGCCCGACTCCGCGAGCTCGACGGCGAGACCACCCTGCAGCTCCGCGGGCACGGCACCGAGTTCGACTCCCTGCGCGACTACGTCCGCGGCGACGACGTCCGATCGATCGACTGGCGGGCGACCGCCCGACGCCAGGACCTGGTCGTCCGGACCTGGCGACCCGAACGCGACCGGCGCGTCGTCATCGTCGTCGACGCCGGGCGTGCCGGTGCCGGACGGGTCGAGGACGAACCGCGACTCGACACCGCCATCGAGTCCGCCCTGCTCCTCGGCGCCCTCGCCACCGCCGCCGGTGACCGGGTCGACCTGGTCGTGCTCGACGACACCGTCCGCGACCGGGTGCACGGCGCGACCCGGACCGACGTCGTGCGGCGCTTCGGCGAACGGCTCGCGCTCGCCGAACCCGGGCTCGCCGCGACGGACTGGTCCGCGGTGCCGGCCGTCGTCGACCGGGTGACGACCTCGCGAGCGTTCGTCGTGCTCCTGTCGAGCCTGGAATCGGTCGGTGCATCCGCCGACCTGCTCGCGGTGCTCCCCCGGCTGACGCGGCGGCACGCCGTCGTGGTGACGAGCATCGCCGACCCGGCGGTCGAGCGGATGGCGAGCGGGGTCCCGGAGCCGGACCAGGACGGACCGGAGCGGCGGGGCGGGCGGGTGTCGCGCCTCCCGGTCGGATCCGGTGCCGAGCGCGACGTGTACCGACGGGCGGCCGCGGAACGCACCCTGCTCGACGCCGACGGCGTCGGGGACGTCGCTCGCCGGGCCGGTGCCGAGGTCGTCCGCGGTGCCCCCGCGGCAGTGCCACCGGCCGTCGCCGATGCCTACATCCGCGCGAAGGCCGGCGGGCGACTCTGAGTCGCGGGCGAGGGCTCAGCCTGCGGTGAGCGCCGTCGCGCCGCGCTCGAACTCCTCGACGTCGCCCCGCTCGCCCGCGCGGTAGGCGCGTCCACCGAGGACCCACTGGTACCAGAGCACCGCGGCCAGTGCGACCGTGCCGATGCCGATCTTCACCGGCCACGGCCAGTCCTGGCGGGTCACCACGCCCTCGACCAGACCGGAGAGCAGCAGGGTGAGTGCGAGGCCGACCGCGACCGTGAGGAGCGCCCGGCCGTCCTCGGCCAGTGCCTGCGCCCGGGTGCGTGCACCGGGGGCGATCCACGACCAGCAGATCATCAGGCCGGCGCCGCCGGCGAGGAACACCGAGTACAGCTCGAGCTGGCCGTGCGGGGCGATCCAGAGGAAGAAGTCGCCGAGCCGACCCTGCGAGTGCATGATCGCGGCGGACACCCCGAGGCTCACCGCGTTCTGGATGACCGCCACGGGCACGTAGAGCCCGGTGATGCCGAACGCCACCATGCGGGCGGCGATGAACGCGTTGTTCGACCACACCTGCGCGGTGAACGCCCCGAGGCCGTGGTCCGAGTAGTACGCCTGGAAGTCCTCGGTCGCGTACTGCCGCAGGGCTTCGGGCGTGCCGAAGGTGGCGACCGCGCCCGGGGTCGAGGCGATCCAGACGCCGACGATCGCGCTGATGGCGACGGTCGCCGCCGCCACCCAGATCGTCACCCAGCGGATGCGGTACAGCGCCGCCGGGAGGTACCGCGCGAAGAAGGTCGTGACGGCGGTCAGCGGGTCGACCGGTGTGCCGGTGAAGCGCAGGCGCGCGCGGAACAGCGTGCGGGACAGCCGGTCGCCCGTCGGGGAGCCCGGTGCGACGCCGCGGATCCGCGCGAGGTCGGTCGCCACCTCCTGGTAGCCGCTGACGAGCCGGTCGGCGTCCGCACCCGATCCGTGACGGCTCCGGGCGAGCCGGTCGACCTCGTCCCAGCGGTCGCCGTGCACCGCGCTGTAGGCCTCCAGGTCCACGTGCCTCCCCCGATCGTGCACACCGCGCCCCGTGGGGACCCGGTCACGACAGAATGATCCCATGGGGAAGACGCGCGTGCCACGCGACCTGTCCGACGCCCGCTTCGGCGGGGCGCTCGACGCGACCACCGACGAGCTCGTCGTCGGCGAGGCCGTCGCGCTCGACGTGCAGCCGGCCGGCATCGCGCTGCGGCTCGCGGCGGCGCTGCTCGACGGCGCGTGCCTCGTGGTGCTGCTCGCCATGCTGCTCTTCGGGCTCCTGCGTTCGCTGCCAGCGGGCACCGACGCGGTGTGGATCCTGCCCGTCGCGATCGTCTCCGGCGTCACGGTGCTCGTGCTCGTGCCCGCGGGCGTCGAGGCGGTCACGCGGGGCAAGAGCGTGGGGCGCTGGGCCGCCGGCACCCGGGTCGTGCGGGTGGACGGCGGGGCGGTCGGCTTCCGGCACGCCTTCACGCGCGCGCTGGTCGGGCTGCTCGAGCTCTGGTCCACGCTGGGGTCCGTGGCGCTCGTCGTCGCGCTGTTCGGGTCACGGCCCCGGCGTCTCGGCGACCTGCTCGCCGGGACCTTCGTGCAGCACGAACGCGGAGCGCGGCGTCGGGACGTGCAGGTGCTCCTGCCGGTCGAGCTCGTCCCGTGGGCGGCGGTGGCGGACGTGTCGGCGCTCCCGCAGCGGTTGGAGGACCGGCTCGGCACGTTCTTCCGGTCGGTCGGCGACCTGCGTCCCGAGGCCCGCGAGGCCACGGCGCGCACGCTCGCTGCCGCCGCCGCGGAGTACGCGTCGCCGGTGCCCGACGTCCACCCCGAGGTGTTCCTCGCCGGCGTGGTCGCCGTGCGGCGGGAGCGCGACGTGCGGGCGCTGCGGGCCCGGGCGGCCCTGCTCGACGGCGCGGCGGCGGTCGCGGGCGCGCGGCCGCCCGGCTTCCCGCGCTGACGCGCCGCCGCACCGCGCGCCCCCGGCGCCGCGATCCTTTCGAACCACGAATCCGACGTCGAACCAGGGCCGCACCCTGGTTCGAAGTCGGATTCCTGGTTCGGCGCGTGCGCAGGCGGCAGCTGACGCGGCGGCGCGGCGCGCGGCGTTACGGCGCAGCGGCGCGCCGCGCGCCCTCGACGTCAGTACCGGTAGTGGTCGGGCTTGTACGGGCCCTCGACGGGGACGCCGATGTACGCCGCCTGCTCCGGCCGGAGCGCGGTCAGCCGCACCCCGAGCGCGTCGAGGTGCAGGCGCGCGACCTTCTCGTCCAGGTGCTTCGGCAGCACGTACACGCCCGTCGGGTACTCCTCGCGCTTCGTGTGCAGCTCGATCTGCGCCAGCACCTGGTTCGTGAACGAGGTGCTCATCACGAACGACGGGTGCCCGGTCGCGTTGCCGAGGTTCATCAGCCGCCCCTCGCTCAACACCAGGACGGAGCGGCCGTTCGGCAGTCGCCACTCGTGCACCTGCGGCTTGATCTCGACCTTCTCGACCCCCGGCAGCGCCTCGAGCCCCGCCATGTCGATCTCGTTGTCGAAGTGCCCGACGTTGGCGACCACCGCGAGGTGCTTCAGCGCAAGCACCTCGTCGATCCCGACGACGCCCAGGTTGCCGGTGCAGGTCACGACCACGTCGACCTCGCCGGCGACGTCCGCGAGGCGCGCGACCTGGTACCCGTCCATCGCCGCCTGCAGCGCGCAGATCGGGTCGACCTCGGAGACGATCACCCGGGCACCCTGCCCCCGCAGCGCCTCCGCCGCACCCTTGCCGACGTCGCCGTACCCCACGACGAACGCGACCTTGCCGCCGATGAGCACGTCCGTCGCGCGGTTCAGGCCATCGGGCAGCGAGTGTCGGATGCCGTACTTGTTGTCGAACTTCGACTTCGTCACCGAGTCGTTGACGTTGATCGCCGGGAAGCGCAGCTCGCCCGTCCGAGCGAGCTCGTAGAGGCGGTGCACGCCGGTCGTCGTCTCCTCGGTGACGCCCTGCACCTCGGCGGCGATGCGGGTCCACCGGTCGGAGGACCGCTCGAGCGACGCGGCGACGGTCCCCAGCACGATCCGCCACTCGGCGCTCGCGTCGGCACCGGGCTCCGGCGCGCGGCCCGCCGCCTCGGCGTCGGCGCCGGTGTGCAGCAGCATCGTCGCGTCGCCGCCGTCGTCGAGGATCAGGTTCGGGCCCGTCCACGACTCCCCCGCGGCGGCGGCCTCGGCGCTCCAGTCGAAGATGCGGTCGGTGCACCACCAGTACTCGTCGAGCGTCTCGCCCTTCCAGGCGAAGACCGGCACGCCCGTGGGTGACGCCGGCGTCCCCGTCGGGCCCACCGCCACGGCCGCGGCGGCCTCGTCCTGCGTGGAGAAGATGTTGCAGCTCGCCCAGCGGACCTGCGCCCCGAGGGCGACGAGGGTCTCGATGAGGACCGCGGTCTGCACCGTCATGTGCAGGGAACCCGCGATGCGCGCACCGGCGAGCGGCTGCGACGCGCCGAACTCCGCACGCAGGGCCATCAGGCCCGGCATCTCGTTCTCGGCCAGGCGGATCTGGTGGCGACCCGCCTCGGCGAGGGCGAGGTCGGCGACGCGGAACGGGGCGGCGGTGCTGGTCTCGGTCGACATGGCGCCAGTCTGGCACGCCGGGAGGCGCGGATCGTCAGCCGACGTCACGGACGTGGGGTGGGCCTCCAGACCGCACCGTGGTCGCCTCGACGGGGCCGTCGCACGTCGGTCGACCACACACCGCGTCAGTCGGACGGTGCCGCGTCCCGTCGGATCGGCTCGCGACGGACGACGTCCCAGCCGCGCGGCACCCGCAGGCGGGCCGCGTGCCGGGCGCAGAGGTCGTAGCCGTGCGGCTCCACCCGCGTGGACAGGGGCCCGACGACCACCATCGAGTCACCGTAGTCGTACGTCAGGGTCGCCGACGCGCTCGCGCCACAGGCGACCTTGCTGCAGATCCGTACGTCCATACCGGCACCGACCCTACCGGTCGGAGGGACGCGGCCGTCGGACGGGCCCGGCGCCGCGCTCCGTCGCGCGCCCGCCGCGTACGATGGCGGGATGCGCCGGAAGCACCTCACCGTGACCCCCGTCGACCGTGCCCGCGGTCGTTCCCGGCACGGACGCGGTGGCCGCTCGAGCGTGACCGGACCCGACCTGGCGCCGGTGATCACCCGCGCCGAGACCTTCGACCGGATCGTCGGGGACACCGCGCACTACCTCGTGGGGCTGTGGCCGGACGAGCTCGCGGGGGTCGTGTTCCAGGTGGCCGACATGCCCACCGACCAGGCGCTGCCGGACCGGCTGCCCCGGTGGCGGGTCGACCGCGTCGGTCGTCGGGTCACCCTGTTCCGCGTCCCCGTCGAGCGGGTCACGCGCAGCCCGGAGAAGGACGACACCGATCGTCGGGTCATCGTCGAGACGGCGGTGTTCCGCGCGGTGGGCGAGTTGATCGACAAGGATCCTTGGGACCTGGCGCCGGACCGCTACCGCCACTGGTGACGATCCAGCGTCAGGGGTAGACGCGCAGCGGCGTGGACACCTCGGTCGCCGGTCGGACGGGGAACCCGCCGATGCCGTCGTCCGCGTCGTAGCTGACGCCCGCGACGAGTCCCTCGGCGCCCGTCAGCACGAGCTGCGTCGACACCGGCACCTGCACGGTCGCCGTGCTGCCGGAGGCCACCTCGACCTCCTGCTCGCGGTCCCCGGACGTGATCGTGACGGTCGCGTCCGTCCGGGTCGGGTTGACCAGGTTCATCCGCGCACCGCCGCCCGGCGCGACCGCCGTGACGACCCGGTCGCCGAGCGGTTCCGCGGACGCGAACCAGCCGAGGTCGCTCCGGCCGTCGTCGGTCGGCTTCGTGGTGCGGGCACCGGCGACGAGCGGTTCGGTCGACGTCACCGTGAACGAGTACCGCCCGTCCGGGAAGTCGTCGAGAGCGACGTCCGTGACGACCCCCGGCTCGGCCGTCGCGTTGACGGTCGACCCGCCGCCGTCCGCGGTCGTGATCCCGACGGTCACCCGCGCCGCGCGGTCGCCGGGCACGAACAGGCGGAGCACCGGAGCGGCGTCCTCGGTGTCGTCGCCGCGCTGCGCCTCCTCGGCACCGCGCAGCACGACCGCCGGGATCACCTGCGTCCGCGAGGGTGCGGCGCCGCCGGACACGACGTCGTACCCGCCGGGGGTCAGCGTCCGCACGATGCTCTCCTGCATGTGGGCGACGATCTGCCCGCCGGACGAGGTCACGTGCACCACCGTCGAGCCCTGGTCCGAGACGAAGCCGGACAGCGGCACGACCTTCTGCGTGTTCGGCGCGACCACGATGCCCGTCGTCCCGGGCGCCTGCACGGTGCCGGAGGCATCGAAGACGTCGAGGTCCACCGTCGCGTTGACGTCGGTCGGGTTCGACAGCGTGACCAGGCTCGTCCGTCCGGTCTCGGTCGAGCCGCCGACCAGCCACGTCGACTGGCCCGGGTCGTCGCAGGACGCCGCACCGAAGCCGACGAGGTCGCCCGAGGAGACGCTCTGCGACGTGCTGCCGGCCACCTGCGGCGTGCGGTCACCCGCGGGCGCGGTGAGGAGCTGCGGGTCGCTGCCACCGGTGGTGGACGGTTCGAGCGTCGACAGGTCGACGGTGCTGCCGGTGGTGCCCGTCGCGACCTGCGACGACCCGACGGTGCTCGCCGTCGTCGCGTCGTTGCCGGACTCGTCGGACAACCGCAGCGCGCTGCCGGCGCACACGCGCTCTGCGTCTGCGGGGACGGGTGTCACGAGCCGACCGGCCGGGCGCACCGGGGTGCTCTCGGTCCCGATGGCGTGTGCGGCGGTCACGGCGCCGGCGGCCACGACCACGGCGACCGCGGTGGCGGTCCCGCGGACGACCCACCGTCGGACGGACCGGTGCTCGGTGCTCATTCGTCGCGCTCCTCGTCGAAGGTGGTGGCGGGTTCCTCGGCCTCGATGACGTTCGAGGTCGCGCGGCGTCGGCGCGGTGCGGTGGGCACGGCGAGCAGGGCCGCCACGCCGAAGACCACGCCGAGCACGACGAGGTAGAGCACGTGCGTCGCCTGCGTCGCGGCGGAGCCGGTGGACACCCGGTCGACGTCGCCCTCGTAGTGGAAGAGCCGGCCGGACGTGGTCTGGCCGATGCTCGTGAAGCGGGCGTCCTGCCCGATCGCCCCGGCGGCCCGGTCGTGGACCTGCTGCGCGGCGTCGGCGCTCGGGCCGTCGTCGAGCAGCACGAACGAGATGCCGAGCTCGCGCAGCGCCGGCTCGGGGTCGTATCCGCTGCGGCTGGCGAGGTTGCCGGCCAGGGTGGCCAGCTGCGCGCCCGACCGGCTGAGGCGGAGCGCGGTGGAGTCGAGGGTCGTCTGGTCGTCGAGCGTCGAGCCCTGCCCGCGCTCGAGCGACGCCGCGAGCGAGCCGTCGGTCTGCGGCACGACCACGAGCGTGCCGACGTCCGGGTTGGCCTGCGCCTCCGCGTTCACGTAGGCGCTCAGGACCCGGCCCGTGGTGGGCTGCAGGAGGGTGTCGCCGAGGGTGGACGCGGCGAAGGCCGGCGCGACCGCGACCCCGGCGAACACCGCGGCGACGAGCCCGGCGACCGGGGCGGTCCGCGGGAGGACGTCGATGCCGATCGACGCCGCGAGCACGATGCCGAGCGCCATCGCGGAGAGCGCGCTGCCGGGCCAGGCGATCGTCGAGGTCGACCCGACCCCGGTGACGGTGAGGTGCGTGGCGCCGAAGGCGGTCGCGTAGCCGAGGAGCGCCAGCAGGAGCGCCGCGCCGGCGACGGCCCAGCGGTGCCCGAGGAGTGCCCCGACCGCCAGCAGGACGACCGGCAGCGCGAGCACGGCCATCGCGACCGGCAGCACCGTCGCCGCGAGTCCGAGGGGGGAGGTCGCGGGGAGCCACCCGCTCCAGTCGGGCAGCGGCTGCCCGATCGCGAGCTGCAGCGCCGACGGAGCGCGCGTGGCCGACGGGACGCCCGGGTCGGCGAACACGGCGAGGGGGTTCCCCCGGGCGACCTGCGCCAGGACGAGCGGGAGGAAGAGCACGGCGGCCGGCACCGGGATGAACACCCGACGGTGCGCGCGCCGCCAGCCGACGACGAGGGAGACGAACCACCCGACCAGGAGCACCGGCAGCAGCGACGGAGCCGAGGCCGCGACGACCGCGAAGAGCAGCGACGCGCCCGACGCCCACGCCCACGAGCGGTGCGCCTCGAGCACCGCGAGCACGAGCCACGGGAGCAGCAGGTGGGCGATGACGGCGCCGAGGTGGCCGGTCGTGACGGCACCGACGAGGGTCGGGGCGATCGTGTACAGCGCGGCGCCGACGACGGGGACCCAGGTGCGGGTGGTGACCTTGCGGACCACGAACCACGCGCCGAGCGCCGACAGCGGGAACGCGAGCAGGAGCACGACCACCACCGACGTCGACGGCGACCAGGCGGTGATCGACCCCAGCACGGCGAGCACGGCCGCGAACGGGTCGCTCGGTCCGGTGGAGCCGGTGCCGATCGAGTGCCAGCCGTAGCCGACGTTCTGCCACAGCCGCCCGACGGAGGTGCTCAGCGGCAGGAGACCGCCGCCGGTGACCGCCGGGCTGCCGAGCAGCGGGTACAGCGTGACGACGCTGAGCACGGCGGCGGCCAGCACGACCCACACGCCGCCGTCCCCCAGGAACGACGCCCTGGCGATCGGAGCGTCCTCGACTCGGGCGAGCTCGACGTCGCGTGACGTGGTGCGGTGCTCGTGCACCCGGCGCCAGCTGACGCGCAGCGGCTCGATCGCGGCCCAGCCGACGCGTCGCGTCCGTGCAGCGTTCGCCCGCGCGCGGCGGACACCGCCGCCGAAGGCCACGGCGAGGGCGGCGGCGAGCTCACCCGTCACCGCTGCAGGGTGCTTGGCGACGAGGTGGCCGAGGGCGCGCACCACGGCCGTCGGCACGAGCAGGAGCCAGTGCAGCCACAGGAGTCCGGCGGGCGCGTAGGTGAGCCGGCGGTGCAGCTCGGCCTGGCGGTGCAGGCGCACACGGCGTGCCTCGGAGACCCGCTTGCGACCGAACTCCTCGATCGGGCCGGCACTCGTCACGCGGGCCTCGGGCACGACGGCGACGCGGTGCCCGGCCAGGCGCGCACGGATGCAGAGGTCGAGCGCGGCGTCGACGTCGGGCAGCGCCGGGTCGAAGCCGCGCAGCTCGCGCCACACCGACCGACGCACGAGCATGCCGGCCGCGGACACACCCATCACGTCGGTGTGCCGGTCGTGCTGGCCCTGGTCGAGCTCGTCCTGCACCAGGCCGAGCGAGCGGCCGCCGCGCGTCGTGCTCTCGCCGAAGGCGCGGATGCGGGACGGGTCGTCCGTGTCCACGAGCTTCGGCCCGGCGACCACGACGGAGGGCGCGATCTCGACCGCGGAGAGCATCTCGGCGAGCGCGGTCGGCGCCGGTGCGTTGTCGTGTCCGAGCAGCCAGAGCCACTCATCGGGCGCCGCCCCGGTGCCGTCGCCGACCTCGGCGGTCGGCGCCTCGCGCTCGCCCGCGGCGACGGCCTCGCCGAAGGGGCGGCCGGCGGGCAGGCGCACGAGGCCGGCGGACCCGCCCAGGGCGAGCTCGGCGGTCGACCCGTCGGTGGACCCGACGTCGACGACGACCAGGTTGTCGGGGTGCCGGGTCTGGGCGACGAGGGCGTCCAGGGTCCGGTCGAGGTGCTCGCCGCCGTTCGCGGTCACGAGGACCGCGGTGACGCGGGGCTGGGCGGACCGGGGCTGCGCGGGACTGGGCTGCATGACGCGCGTCACTCTACGGTCTGGAGGCGCGCCTCCCGTCTCCGGGAGCGGCGCGCCGTGAACCTGTGCGAGCGATCAACGCGCGGTGCAGACCGGGCGCGCGGCGCGCCTCCCGACCGGGTGGCCCGGTGGTGCGGTGGACGCTAGGCGCGGCGGCGGAGCTTGCGGCGCTCGCGCTCGGAGAGCCCGCCCCAGATGCCGAAGCGCTCGTCGTTCTCGAGCGCGTACTCGAGGCACTGCGACCGGACCTCGCACGAGCCGCAGATCTTCTTGGCCTCGCGGGTCGAGCCGCCCTTCTCGGGGAAGAACGCCTCGGGGTCGGTCTGCGCGCAGAGCGAGTCGACCTGCCACGACAGCGGGTTCTCCTCGTCGCCGTCGGGCCGACGGACGCCGGGGACGCCGAGCGACACGGGATCGACGTGCCAGTCCTCCGGCACGCCGGCGTGGAAGTCGGAACCGTTCACCCTGATCACCCCTGACATGTCGACGACGGCCTGCAACGACCGAAGCCGCTGCCTGTAATTACAGCGGTGTGATTCCGTTCCGTCAAGTCGCGGATCATAGGAGGTGCTGCCCGATGCGGCGGGTCATGTCCCCCGTACGGGCGTGTCGCAGGCCGTCTGTCGGCCGATCGGGGGACACGGTGCGACCGCGGACCGCCGGCTCGGAGCGTCAGCCGACGCGGCGACGGGCCTCCCACGCGCTGGTGACCATCTCGTCGAGCGAGTGCCGCATCGCCCACTCGAGGTCGCGCGCCGCGGCCTCGCCGGTCGCGACGATGCGTGCCGGGTCGCCGGGACGACGCGGGGCGACCTCGGGCTCGAACGCGATGCCCGTGCCCGACGCCATGGCGTCCATGATCTGGCGGACGCTGACGCCGTCACCGCTGCCGAGGTTGTAGGCGCGGTCGAGCTGCTCCCCCGCCTCGAGCTTCCGCGCCGCGACGGCGTGCGAGTGCGCGAGGTCGGCGACGTGGATGTAGTCGCGGACGCAGGTGCCGTCCGGGGTGTCGTAGTCGTCGCCGTTGATCCGCGGCACCCGACCGGCCAGCAGCGCGTCGAACACGAGCGGGAACAGGTTGTGCGGGCTCGCGTCGTAGAGGTCCGGCTCCCCCGACCCGACGACGTTGAAGTAGCGGAGCGAGGTGGTGGCGAATCCGGCGGCGACCTCCATGTCGCGGAGCAGCCACTCGCCGATGAGCTTCGACTCGCCGTAGGGCGACTCCGGCGCCTTCGGGGTGTCCTCGACCACGACGTCGACGTCCGGCGTGCCGTACACGGCCGCGCTCGACGAGAAGACCGCCTTCGTGACGCCGTTCTCCGCCATGGCCCGGAGCAGGGTCGCGGTGCCGGTGACGTTCTGCTCGTACGTGTGCAGCGGGCGCTCGACCGAGACCCCGGCGTACTTGAAGCCGGCGACGTGCACGACGCCGGTCACCGCGTGCTCGCGCAGGGTCGCCGCGAGCAGCTCACCGTCCAGGATCGTGCCCTCGACGAAGGGCACGTCCTCGGGCACGAACCCGCGGAACCCGCTCGACAGGTCGTCGAACGCGACGGTGTCGATCCCTGCGGCGCGCAGGGCGCGGACGACGTGGGACCCGATGTACCCGGCACCGCCGGTGACCAGCCAACTCATGCTCGTCACGCT
Source organism: Curtobacterium subtropicum (assembly GCF_030362975.1). Taxonomy (NCBI): domain Bacteria; kingdom Bacillati; phylum Actinomycetota; class Actinomycetes; order Micrococcales; family Microbacteriaceae; genus Curtobacterium; species Curtobacterium subtropicum. The sequence continues at coordinate 148,394 of NZ_JAUCMM010000006.1, read as the reverse complement.
AGCGGACCGTAGCGGCGCGCCGGGGCGCAGGGAGCTGCGTGTTCACGCACCCGTCGCGATGAAGACCGTCGACGTCAGCCCCGTCGCGGCGTCGGCCTCGACCGTCACGTCACCCTCGTCCGGCGTCACGTAGCAGGACTCCCCCTGGCGCAGCAGGGTCGCGGAGTGCGCACCGACCAGGGTCACCGCTCCCGTCGTGCAGACCGCGATGCTCGGGCCGTGCAGCGGGGCGACGCCGCCCGTGCCGAGACCGACCGGGCGGCCGTCACCGGTCACGCGGACGAGGGCGAAGCCGACGCCCTCCGGGGCGAACCGGTCGACGCCCTGGTCGAGGTGCTCCGGCAGGAGGACCGGGGCCGGGTACGCGGTGAAGTCGAGGACCCGCAGCAGTTCGGGGACGTCGACGTGCTTCGCGGTCAGGCCGCCCCGGAGCACGTTGTCCGAGGGCGCCATGAGCTCGATGCCGAGCCCGTCGAGGTAGGCGTGCACGTTGCCCGCGGGCAGGTACATCGCCTCACCGGTCCGGAGCGTGACGCGGTGCATGAGCAGCGACACGACCACGCCGGGGTCGCCCGGGTACGCGACGGCCAGGTCGACGACGGTCTGCACGTTGGGGGTCCGGTCGTCCACCGCCACCGCGGCCGCGAGGTCGGACGCCGCCTGCACCACGGCGAGCGCCGAGGCGTCGGCGGTCTCCAGCCAGCGCACGGTGTCCTCGAGCCCCTGCGCCAGGTGCGCCCGGAGCGGGCCGAGCCGTCCGCTCCCGGCGTCGAGCGCCTCGACCTCGGCCACGGTGTCGGCGACGGGGCGGAAGCCGCTGAGCGCCTCGAAGCGGTCGCTCAGCGCGACGACGAGCTCGGGCTTCGGGAACGGGTCCTTGTAGTTCCGCGCGGGGTCGTCGAGCCGGATGCCCGCCGCTTCTTCGCGCTCGAAGCCCTCGCGGGCCTGCTCCGGGGTCGGGTGCGCCTGCAGCGACAGGGGCGCCGCCGCCGCCAGGAGCTTGAGCAGGAAGGGCAGCCCGGAGCGGTCCGGCCCGAGGGCGGCCTCCGGCTCGGCCTCGATCCAGTCACGCAGGGTGTCGGCGCCGCCCACCATCGCCGGGTTGACGACCACGCTCGGGCTGCCCGCGTGCGCACCGAGCCAGAGCTCCGCCTGGGGCGCGCCGGTGACGGTGCGGCCGAGCAGTTCGGGGATCGCGGTGACCGAGCCCCAGGCGTAGTCGCGCGGGGTGTTCGTGATGCCGAGGAACATGGGCCGAGCGTACCGGCCCGCACCGACCGTCCCGTGCGGGCCGCGGCGGCACCGGCGGCGACCGTCGAGGGGCGGGACGCACGATCCGCGGTACGTAGACTCGTCGCGATGTCCGAGCTGCCCAGGCGCCCGCGCCGGTCCGACGCCACCCGGTGGGACGTGCAGGGGCTCCGCGCCTTCGCCGTCCTGGCGGTCGTCGTCTACCACCTCTGGCCGAACCGGCTGCCGGGCGGGTTCGTCGGGGTGGACGTGTTCTTCGTCATCTCCGGCTTCCTCATCACCGGGCACCTGCTGCGCGAGCAGGCGACGACCGGGCGGATCGCGCTCGGCCGCTTCTGGGCGCGGCGCGCGAAGCGGCTCCTGCCCGGCGCCTCGCTCACCCTGCTCGCGACCGGTGCCGCGGTCCTCGTGCTCGTCCCGAGCACCCTGTGGGGACAGTACGGTCGCGAGCTCATCGCCTCGACGCTGTACGTGCAGAACTGGCAGCTGGCGTCGGACTCGGTCGACTACCTGGCGTCGGACAACCAGCCGTCGCCGTTCCAGCACTTCTGGTCGCTCTCGGTGGAGGAGCAGTTCTACATCGCGCTCCCCGTGCTGCTCGTCGCCCTGGCGGTCCTGCTCCGGCGCGCTCGGTGGTGGACGCCCGTGCGGACCGCTCGGGTGCTGCTCGGCGCGGTGGTCGTCGTCTCGCTCGTCTGGAGCGTCGTCGAGACACGCTCGGCGCCCGGCATCGCCTACTTCTCCACGGCCACGCGTGCGTGGGAGTTCGCCCTGGGCGGCGTCGCGTCGACGGTCGTCCTGTCGTCCCGCGTCCGTCCCGCGACCCGGTGGATCCGGACGGGAGGCGCGTGGCTGGGTGCCGCCCTGCTGGTCGCCTCGCTCGTCGTCATCTCCCCGGCGACCCCGTTCCCCGGCACCGCGGCGCTGCTGCCGGTCGCGGGGGCGGCCCTCGTCGTGCTGCTCGGCGCCCGGAGCGGACTGCAGGCCGTCGGTCGGCTCGCCCCGGTGGCCTTCGTCGGGCGGATCTCCTACGCCGTCTACCTCTGGCACTGGCCGGGGGTCGTCCTGCTGCCGATCGCGACCGGGCACCCCCTGGGCACGCGCGACGAGCTGCTCGTCCTGCTCGGCACCGCCCTCCTCGCGACGGTCACGACACTGCTGGTCGAGGAACCACTCCGCTTCTCCGCCCGCTTCCGGTCGCTCCGGCCCCGCAGGGTCGCCGTGTGGGGCGCGGTCAGCACCCTCTTGGTCGTCGCCCTCGGTGGGTCGACGCTCGGGGCGCTGCAGGTCCAGCAGGCGCAGGCAGCGGCGTTCCAGCGCTCGCTCGAGCGCGGCGACGTCCCCTGCTTCGGAGCGGCCGCGCGCATCGGCTCGGCAGACCCGTGCGCGGATCCACGGCTCGCCGACGTCCGGGTGCCGACACCGGCCGCCGCGGCGGAGGACGACGTCAACCGGGACGCGTGCTGGTCGAACACGACCGCCGCGTTCAACGTCTGCACGGTCGGGCCGCGGACCGGGTGGTCGAAGCACATCGCGGCGATCGGCGACTCGCACAACAACGCATTGCTGAGCGCCTACGCGGCGATCGCGGAGCAACGGAACTGGCGCATCGACGTCGCCGGGCACATCGGCTGCTACCTGACGACCGCCGTGCAGGAGGCCCCGTCGCAGGCGTACACCGACTCCTGCAACGCGTGGAAGCAGTCGGCGACGACCTGGATCGCGGCGCACCCGGACCTGGATGCCGTCGTCGTCACCCACGCGACGACGAAGTCCCCGGTCGTCCCGCCGGCCGGGACCTCGGTCGAGCAGGCCACCGTCGACGGACTCGTCGGCGCGTGGCGGTCGGCCACCGACGTCGGTGTGCCGGTGATCGCGATCCGCGACAACCCGGTCGCCCGGGACGACGTGATGACCTGCCTCGGTCGGATGTCCGGCCCGACGACGACGGCGTGCGACGTCCCGCGCAGCGAGGCCCTGGCCTCCTTCGACGGTTCCGAGCAGGCGGTCCGGGAACTCGGGGACCGCGCGCGCTTCGTCGACCTGACGGACTGGTACTGCACCGCGACGAGCTGCCCGGCCGTGGTCGGCGGCGTGCTCGTCCACCGTGACCCGACCCACCTGACCGCGACCTTCGCCACCACGCTCGCGCCGTACCTCGGCGCGGACCTCGCACGCGCGCTCGACTCGCTCGGACGCTGACCGGCGGTAGCCTGGTCGCCGTGACGAACACCTGGCCGCTCGCCCGCGGGACCGTGCCCGAGCGTGAGGCGTTCGCCCTCGCCACCGCGGTCGTCGGCGTGCTGTTCGCCGGCGATGCCGTGCCGAACACGATCACCTGGTACGGCGCCGCCGCGGTGTGGGCCGCCCTCGCAGGCTGGGGCATCGCGGTCGTGGTCCGCGCCCGTCCGCCGCTCACCCGCACGCCGCGGTCGCTCTGGTTGTTCCTCGGCTGGTGCCTGCTCAGCGTCGCCTGGTCGCACTGGCGTGCCGCGACCCTGGCCAGCATGGTCGCCCAGCTGCTCTGCGTGCTCGTCGCGTTCGCGATCGCGTCGACGCTCACCTGGCGGCGCCTGCTCGACGCCGTGTCGGCCGCGATGCGCTGGGTGCTCGGGCTGTCGCTGCTCTTCGAGGCGGTCGTGGCCGTCGTCGTCCGGCACCCGATCGCGCCGATCTGGACCGACTACGGCGACCGGAAGATCCCGGACGCCTTCTACTTCTCGCGCGCAGAGCTGTTCACCGGTGGTCGGATCCAGGGGCTCCCGGGCAACGCGAACCTGCTCGCGATGGTCGCCCTGCTCGCGCTCGTCGCGGTCGCCGTACAACTCGCCGAGGGGCGGATGCACCGCGGCCGCGCCGTCACCTGGCTCGCGGTGGGCGTCCTCGTGCTCGCGCTCACCCGGTCGTCGACCGTCCTCGTCGCCGCTGTCGTGGTGGTCCTCGCAGCGGCGGTCGCGGTCCTGGTCCGGCGCGTGCCGAGCGGACAGCGCGCTCCCCGCTACCTGACGGTCGCGGTCGTCGCGGTCGTGGTCGCCGTCGTCGGCGTCCTGGCTCGCGGCACGCTGACGAGACTCCTCGGCAAGTCGCCCGACCTGACCGGCCGCGGTGACATCTGGTCGGCGGTGCTCGGGCTCGTCGACCAGCACCCGGTCCTCGGGTGGGGCTGGATCGGCTACTGGTGGCCGAACATCCCCGCGCTCGCGGACATCGCCCACCGGAACGGCGTGACCTACCTGCAGGCACACGACGCCGCCCTCGACGTGCTCATGCAGACCGGGATCGTCGGGCTGGTCCTCTTCGCCCTGTACGTCGTGTCGACGCTCGTGCGCTCCTGGTGGTGCGCGACCCGGACGCCGTACGGCCCCGACCTGCGTCCCCGCGGCTTCGACCCGGTCTCGCTCTTCCCGCTCCTGGTCGTCGTGGCGCTGCTCGTGCAGGCGGTCGCCGAGTCCCGCCTGCTCTACCAGGGCAACTGGGTCCTCTTCGCGGTGCTCGCGATCAAGTCGCGTGTGGTGCTCGTCGGCGAGGAGCCCGCATCGACGGGCGACGGACCGCGCATCCCGGTCGCCGTCCGGACGTTCCGGGGCGCGACGGCGGACTGACCGTCGGCTCCGCGCCCGGACACCGTGCTCGGACGCCCCACCCGGGTCAGCGGTCCCGCAGGACCAGGGCGCAGGGCACCTGGGCCGACCACGGTGCCGTCCGCACCTCGAGCACCCGCAACGGGTCGGCCCGGCACGACGGCTCCGCGTCCCGCACCTGCGGTGCCCACTCCGGACCGTCGCTCCGCGTCGACGCGCCCGGGGCGGCGTTCGTGACGCTCGTCGCGACCACCAGCGCGACCACGCACCAGCCGAGGGCCGACCGGAGGACGGGTGCCGCGCCTCCCGTCCGGGTCCGGCGCACCCGCCCCGCGCCGCTGTCGACCAGCAGGGCGGCGGACAGGACCACCGCGGACAGCAGGAGCATGCCGGCGGCGGCTGCGTAGCGGCTCGGACCCACGGCGGCGAGCCCGACGGCGTCGAGCGTGCTCCACCGGCCGTCCGCCGGGGCGTTGGCGAGCAGCGCGGCCGTCCACACCACCACGGACCCGCCGGCGAGCGCCACGAGGAGCACGCGGGCGCGCCACGGCGCGACGACGAGGGCGACGACGAGCAGCGCGAGGACCGCGAGCGCCGGCCCCACCAGCACCCACGGGCCGTGTTCGGCGACCGCTGCGCCCACCGGTGCAACCCGCCGGTCCCAGAGACCGGCGACCGGCTGCAGCAGGTAGCCGGCGACGACGTCGGACGGGGCCGGGTACCCACGTTCCGACGCGCGCTCGGTCGTCAGGGCCGTCACCACCTGGGCCGCGCCACCGCCGATCGCCGCGAGCGTCACCGGGAGGGCACGGAGCCGCACCGCCGCTCCGTCCGAGCGGCCGGTACCGTCCGCTCGACCGGGCGCACCCCGGGGCGCCGGCCACCACGCCAGCGCGAGGAGCGGCAGGAAGACGACGGCCTGCAGCTCGGTGAGCGTCGCCGCCAGGGCGAGCACCGCGACGACCGCAGCGCTCCACCAGGACCGCGCTCGGTACGCGAACAGCCAGGGGACGAGGACGAGCGCGTACCAGTGCAGGTTCGCGGCGTTGCCGGCGATCTCGACCGGGGCCAGCGGGAGGACGACCGGCACGGCGGCGAGCAGCAGCCGCATCGTGCGGCCCGGGAGGACGTCGCGGGACAGCACGAACACGGCCGCGGCGACGACGCCCACGACCACGCACGAGGCCGCCGACACGGTCAGCGCGTACTGCTCGATCGGACGGTGCACGGCGAGGTCGACGACCAGACGTGGGACGAGGTGCAGGTAGCCGCCGTAGGGACGCAGGAGCGTCCCGTCGACGCCGTGCGCGATGCGCTCGCGCAGGAACAGCCCGCCGTCCTCGGCCCAGGCGGTCCCCCGCGCGACGGCGCCGAGCCGCCACCACGCCGTCGCGACCGCTCCGACGAGCACGACGAGCGCGACGATCGCTTCCGCCGACGCCGGGCCGAGGGGCCGGTGGGCACGTCGTGCCGCGCCCCGGTGCCCCGAACGGGACGACGGTGGCGGGTCGGCTCGGCGCTCCATCGACGGCCGAACCTAGCCGGACCATCGCGGTCTGCGATATCGACGCTCCGCGATACGTCGAAGTCTCCCGGCACGGTGCGAGAGGATGGACGCGTGACGGACCACGGGCTGAGCAGGCGAGCGCTCGCTCGGCGCTACCTGTCGGCGTGGATCGGCTTCTCGGCGGGCGGTCGCTTCAGCCAGGCGCTCGCGACGGCGATCCTGCTCTTCGCCTTCGGCGAGCCCGCCGTCCACGCGATGGTCGGCGCCGCCGGCACCTGGGCCGTGCTCGTCACCCTCGTGGTGCTCGCCGGGCTCAGTCTGCTCGGGCAGCGCTACCGGATCGAGTGGCACGGGGTCCTGCCCCTCTCGCTGCTCGCCTTCGTCGGCTTCTGCGCCCTGAGCGTGGTGTGGAGCGAGTACTCCTGGTACGCGCTGCGCGGCGTGGTCGAGACGGTCTGCTTCGTCGGACTCGGGCTCTACCTGGCGCTCGGCCGCGACCTCGTGCAGGTGATCCGCGCCGCCGGTGACGCCTTCCGCATCCTGCTCGTCGTGGCGCTCGGTCTCGAGGTGCTCTCCGGGCTCGTGCTCGACGTCCCGATCCCCGCGTTCGGCATCCGGGGCGACATCGCCTACGGCGGACCCATCCAGGGGATCGGCGGCAACCGCAACTTCATGGGCTTCGTGGCCGCGACCGCCCTGGTCACGTTCGTGGTCGAGTTCCTCACCCGCTCGGTGACGACCTGGCGGGCCGTCGCCTCCACCGCCCTCGCCGTGATCGCGCTCATGCTCGTGCAGTCCCCCATCACCGGGATCGCGATGATCGCACTGGCCGTGACCGCCCTGGCCCTCTGGGCGCTGCGGCACGCCGCACCGACGACCCGGCCCGTCGTCAACACCGTGCTCGGCGGCGCGGTGCTGGGCATGGCCGTGCTGGCCGTGCTGTTCCGGCACCGGGTCCTCGCCGAGATCGGTGCCGCCGGCGGGACCGCGACACGGCTCGGTCTCTGGTCGCAGATCCGACTGCTCGGCGAACAGGACCCGATGCAGGGGCGTGGCTGGGTCGGCGCCTGGCCGACGGAGGACGTCTTCCCGTTCACCACCCTCGTCGACCCGTCGGGAGCACGGTTCACCTCCGGCCTCTCCGCCTTCGTCGACGCCTACCTGCAGGTCGGGCTCGCGGGCGCGCTCCTGCTCGCGGTCGCGGGCGGCCTGGCGTTCGCCCGCGCCTGGGTGACCGCGACGACCTTCCCCGGTGTCGCCTACGTGTGGCCGGCCGCGATCCTCGTGCTCCTCGCGGTGACGAGCACCGCGGAGAGCTACCTGCTGCACGGCGCAGGTCTGATGGTGTTCGCCACCGTGATCGTCGTGGCCGCCCGTCGGCGCTCGTGGCGGCGGCACCTACCGCGCGACCAGACCTGACGGCGACCCCGCGGCGCCACGGGTCGCCGGGCATGCCGGGCACGCCGGGCACGCCGGGCACGCCGGACGAGTCTGAGCAGTGGTCGCCCGTTGGTAGCATCGACGGCATGTCCATGCTCGAGCAGACACTCATCGTCATGCCCGCGTTCAACGAGAGCGCGGTGGTCGGCGACGTCGTGCGCGAGGTCCAGACCGCCCTCCCGGGGGTCACCGTGCTCGTCGTGAACGACGGTTCGGCGGACGACACGGCCGCCGTGGCACGGGCCGCGGGCGCGACCGTGCTCGACCTGCCGTTCAACCTCGGCGTCGGCGGTGCCATGCGCGCGGGCTTCAAGTACGCGGTCGCCAACGGCTTCCGGTACGCGGTGCAGGTCGACTCGGACGGGCAGCACGACCCCTCCGGTGTCCCGCAGATCCTCGATGCCCTGCAGCGCAACGACGTCGTGATCGGCGCCCGGTTCGCCGGGGTCGGCGACTACGAGACCCGCGGTCCCCGCCGCTGGGCGATGGTGGTGCTCGCGTCGGTCGTGTCCCGCATCGCCCGGACCAAGCTGACCGACACCACGTCGGGCTTCCGCGGCGCCGGCCCCCGTGCACTGACGCTCTTCGCGGCGCACTACCCGGCCGAGTACCTCGGCGACACGGTGGAGTCGCTCGTCCTCGCAGCCCGTGCGGGCTGCTCCATCGAACAGATACCCGTCGCCATGCGGGTGCGCGCCGGCGGTGTCCCGTCGCACGCCCCGTTCAAGGCCATGATCTACCTGGGCCGGGCCGCGATGGCGCTCGTGATCGCCCTCTGGCGTCCCCGGCTCGCCCTGCGCACCTCGGAGGTCCCCGGCTCGTGAACGTCGTCACGTACGTCTTCGGCATCGTCGTCGCGTGCCTCGTGCTGCTCGCTGTCTTCGAGCTGCTCCGTCGCCGACGGCTGCGCGAGCGCCACGCCCTGTGGTGGATCGTCGCCGGCGCGGTCGCGCTGGTCGTCGCGGTCTTCCCGGGCCTGCTCGAGGGCACCGCGGCAGCGCTCGGCTTCTCGGTGCCGACGAACCTCGGGTTCTTCGTCTGCATCGTCCTGCTGTTCATGGTCTCGGTGTCGCAGAGCGCCGAGCTCACCGTGCTCGAGGAGAAGACCCGCGTGCTCGCCGAGCACGGCGCCCTGCTCGAGGAGCGCATCGACCGGCTCGAGCGTCCAAGTGGCAGTGCGACGGGCGCGCGCCTGACCGGTGACCCCGACCTCCGGGTCGACGCGGCCGGCATGCCGGACCAGGACCGCCGCGGATGACCGCTCGGGACGTCACCGTCGTCATGCTGGCGTACGGTGACGAGCCGGTCCTGCACGCCGCCGTCCGTTCGGTCCTCGACTCCGAGGACGTCGACGTCTCCGTCGTGCTCGTCGACAACGGGTGCACGTCGGACGCCGTGCGCACGCTGCCCGCGGATCCGCGCCTCCGGGTCGTGACCCCGGCGGAGAACCTCGGGTTCGCCGGCGGTGTCAACCTCGGTGCTGCCGGTGTCCGGACCACCTACCTCGGCCTCGTCAACTCCGACGCCGAGGTCCACCCGGACGCCCTCGCCACCCTCGTCGAGGTCGCCGCTCGACCCGACGTCGGCATCGCCAGCGGCAGCATCCGGCTCGCCGACCGACCGGACACGATGAACTCCGCCGGCAACCCGGTCCACGTCGTCGGCCTGAGCTGGGCCGGCGCTCACGGCGAACCGGCAACGGCCCACGCGACCGAACAGGACGTCGCCTCGGCCTCCGGCGCCGGGCTGGTCCTGCGCCGTGAGCTCTGGGAGCGACTCGGCGGCTTCGAGGACACGTACTTCGCCTACCACGAGGACGTCGACCTCAGCTGGCGCACGTGGCAGCTCGGCCTCCGCGTCGTCTTCGTGCCCGACGCGGTCGTCCTGCACCACTACGAGTTCAGCCGCAACGCCCGCAAGATGTTCCTGCTCGAGCGGAACCGCCGGATCTTCCTGTCGACCCTGTACGGCCGACGGCTGCGGGCCGCGACCGCGCTTCCGGCGTGGGCGATCGACCTGGCCATGGGGCTGGTCGCGCGCGCCCAGGGATGGGCGCCCCAGCACCGTGAGGCCCGCCGGTGGATCCGCGACAACCAGGCGTGGATCGCAGAACGGCGTGCCCGCGTCGAGGCCGCTGCGGTCGTCGACGACCGCCACATGGCGCGCCTGCTCACCGCGACGCTCGACCAGCAGGTGTTCCCGCTGCCTCGGGGCGCCGGTGTCCTGCAGGCCGTGATGCGGGCCTACTGGACGGTCGCCCGCCGCTTCGTCTGACGGTCGGGCCTCCCACGGCCCGTCCGACCGGTGCCGAGTCCGACGACGACGAGGGCGGCGAGGCTCACGACCGAGCCGACGACGAACCCCGTCGTGCCCGCGGTCAGCGGCGCGCTCGGGGCCGCGACGAGGATCACGACCACGCCGACCACGAGACCGCTCAGCGACGCCAGGGCGACCTCGCCCGACCGTCCGGCGGCGAGCAGGAACGCGGCCGGTACGAGGGCGATGGTGAAGACGAACACCCCGATGAGCAGCCCGCGCAGCACCGGCGCCGCAGCGACGCCCTGCTCCGGGTAGAACAGCGGCATCACGAACCCGGCCAGGGCCGCGATCGCGCCGAAGACCACGACGCAGCCTCCGGTGAAGACCAGGAAGACGGCGAGCCGTCGCCGGTCGCGGAGCGACCCGTTGCCGGCCTCGTGTGCGAACGCCGGCACGATGATCTGGCTGACCGCCTGCCCCACCATGGAGGCAGGGGTCGCGATGGTGAAGGCGGCGGCGTACACCCCGACCTGCGCCGGTGCCGCGAAGACCTCGGCACTGATCATGGCCAGCTGGAGCAGGCCGTTGGTGGCCAGGCCCGCCAGGACGTTCCAGGCCGTGAAGGACAGCACGCCGGCACGCGGCAGCTCGGTCGGCCCGGTGACGCCCCTCGGCCAGCAGACGACGGCGAACACGGTGTAGCCGACCGAGATCGGCACGAGCACCCAGGAGTCCGCTCCGACGGCGAGCACCCCGACCAGCCCGGCGAGGGACAGCAGCCCGGTCCCGAGGTCGGCGAGCCCGACCCGACGCGCGCGACCCCGCCCGAGTGCTCCGGTGCGGGCGTAGGCGTAGGCGCCGTAGCCGGCGACGGTCCACGCCGCGGTCGCAGCGAGGACGCCGTCGTGCGTCCAGCCCCAGGCGACGGGGACGGCGGCCGCACCGAGCACGACGACCGACAGCGCCCAGGTCCGGGTGAGCAGTCGGACGACGGCACGGTCGTCCTGACCGCGGGCCACCGCGAACGCGATGTACCGACTCGCGGCGTTGCCGGCGGCCGTCGGCCACACGAGCGCGAGGAAGATCGACAACGACAGGACCGCGCTGACGTGCCCCAGGTCCGCCGAGCCCAGGGACCGACCGATCACGACCGTGTACGCCAGGCGAGCGACGCCCTGCGCGACGATGCCGCTCGTCGACCAGGCGGCCGACCGGGCCAGGGTGCTGGTGCTCTGGGGCGCTGGGGACACCGTGGTCATCGGTCGTCGGCCTCGTCAGTGGTCGGGGGCGGGGGGCGTGGGAACGATACACGATGCGACACCGCGGCCCTCCTCGGGACGGCGCTGCGCCCCCTCCTCGCGGGCACCGCGCTGCTATTGTTCTGTGGGCTCGCCCGGGCGCGCGGGCCGCCCTGCAGCCGCCTCGTGAGGAGACCCAGCACACCGATGTCCCAGACCCGGACCACCCCCAGCCGCGACCGCGATCAGGTCGGACGAAGCACGGACTGGCAGGTCCGCACCGCTCGGCAGGTCCGCCCCGCCTGGCAGGTCTTCGTGATGGCGTTCCTCGTCCTCGCAGCCCTCGCGGGGAGCTGGGCGGTCACGAGTCCGCTCGAGTCGGCTCCCGACGAGCCTGCGCACACCATCCACGCCGTCGCGGTCGTCCGCGGTGAGCTCATCGGCGACCCGTCCACCCAGCAGCGCGGCGCGAGTGAGGTCGACGTCCCCAAGTGGGCTGCCAGCAGCGCGCAACTGGCGTGCTTCATGCTCAACCCGACCATCAGCGCGAACTGCCAGCAGCCGCTCCCGGACTCGTCGGAGACCACCAGCGGACTGACGAGCGCCGGCACCTACAACCCGATGTACTACGCCGTGGTCGGGCTGCCCTCGCTGGTGCTCGAGGGCAAGGCGGCGCTGTACGCGATGCGCGGCGTCAGCGTCATCTGGTGCTGCGCGCTCCTCGCCCTCGCGGTGGTCGCGCTGAGCCGACTGCGGTCGCCGGGCTGGCCCCTCGCCGGGTTCGCCGTGGCGACGACCCCGATGGTGCTGTTCCTCCTGGGCTCGGTCAACCCGAGTGCGCTCGAGATCGCCGCGACCGTCATGCTGTTCTGCTGGCTCGCACTCATCGCCGAGCGCCGGGCCGACCGACTGCCACCGAGCCACGCCGCCGCGGTCGCCGTGGCCGGGGCGATGCTCGCGAACACCCGGAGCATCGCGCTCCTGTGGCTCCTGCTCGTCGCGGTCGCCACCCTGGTCGACCTGTCCCTCCTGCGCAGGCTCGTCCGCAACCGCTCGGTGTGGATCGCCGCCGCGGTCATCGCGGTGGCCGCGGTCGCCGGACTCCTGTGGACCCTCAGCAGCAACAGCCTCGGTGCCGGAGTCCCCTACGTCGGCGCCGGCACGAGCCACCTCAGGGGCTTCGTGCACATGCTGCTGATCACGTTCCAGAACGGACAGGGCTACATCGGGCTCTTCGGGTGGATCGACACCCCGCTCCCCGCCACGTCGATCGTCCTGTGGGGCGGAGCGATGCTCGCCTTCACCGTGACCGGCCTCGTGTTCGGACGCGGCCACCGGCGTTGGGCCGTCCTCGTGCTCTCCGCCGCGGTCGTCTTCGTCCCGCCGGTCGTCCAGGGCATCGCGGTGACCGAAGCCGGGTACATCTGGCAGGCGCGCTACATCCTCGCCCTGGTCGCGTGCATGGTCATCGCGTCCGGCATCGCGATCGGGGACGCCTTCCCCCGGTCCCTCGCGAACGGTCGTGTCCGCCTGCTCGCCGTCGTCCTGCTCGTCGCGCTCGCGATCATGCAGGTGCACGCGTCGGTCTGGGCGCTGAAGCGCTACGTCGTCGGCGACGGGTTCGGCTGGCGGACCATGCTGACGACGCCCCAGTGGCAGCCCCCGCTCGGATGGCCGGTGTGGGTGGGCATCCTGGCGGTCGGCCTCATCGCCGGCACGACGCTCGTCCTCCGCGCCGCCTTCACCCCTGTGCTGACGACCGAGGATGCTGACGGACCCGGCGACGGCGGACAGGACCCGTTCCCTGCCGTCGTCGGCGACGACGACCCCGCGGGCCGCCGGCCCCCGGCCTGACGCACCAGCCGGGCGCGACGAGCCGCGTGTCAGGGGCGCCACCCGGACACGCCGAACCCGCGTGTCCGCATGCCCGTGTGTCGGGCGGACCGTCCTCTCGCGCCGGCCTGGCGCGCCGACTCGGCCGCATGTCAGGTGCACCGTCCTGACGCGCCAGCGGCACCGGAACGACCTTGCCCACCGCACTGCGCCGCTCCGGCAGCGCGACGATCCAGCCGGAGCTGCCCGACTCGCCCGTCGCGCCTGGACCGGCACCGGAACCGAGACCGGCCGCAGGACGACCGTCCGGTGTCGGCACAGGAACCAGCCGTCGCCTTCACTCGCGGCCGTGCCAGCGCCGACACACGAACGGGACGGCCCCACCTCCCGGAGGAGGTGGGGCCGTCCCGTTCGTGCTGAGCCGGTGCTCAGGGCACCGTCACTGCGAAGCACCCGAGGGAGGTGTTGCCCCCGCTGCCCGTGTTCACCGCGGTGAGGCAGATCCGCTGGCTGCCGGACGCCGCCGGCACAGTGGCTCCGAACCCGTGTGCCGCGCCGAGCGCCGGGTAGGCGGCCCCCACGTCCGGACGATCGACGTCCGCCGTGACCGGCACCGTGGTGGAGCCGACGGTCGCCTGCACGGTGATCGCGGTGCTCGGGGTGTCCTGGTCGAACGCCCAGCCACGGATCGCGATCCCACCGGCGACCCCGGTGACCGAGTTGACGTCGCCACGCGGCACCGTGCCCGGGTCGACCGGAACGGTGACCGTCCGGCAGCCCAGGTCGGTGTCACCACCGGCGGCGTTGTTCACCGCCGTCAGGCAGACCTCCTGCTTGCCGGCCGCCGTCGGGATCGTCGCTGCGAACCCCGAGGTCGCGCCGGCCTGGGCGTTGCGTGCCTGGACGTCCGTCCGTGCCACGTCGGTGACCACCGACGTGCTCTTGCCCGCGACGGTCGCACGGACCGCGATCGGGCTCGTCGTGTCCGGGTCGAACGCCCATCCGGTGACGCGGACACCGCCGACGACGCCGGTCACGCCCTCGAGGGACCCGACGGGCTTCGAACCCGCGTCCGTCACGGTCAGGGTCGCGCACCCCATCGGGGTGTTCGGCCCGGTGCCGGTGTTCACCGCGGAGATGCAGATCTGCGACGCTCCGGTCGGAGCCGGCACCACGGCGTCGAAGCCGTGGGAGGACCCGGTACCGGGGTGCACCACGCCGACGTCAGGACGGTTGCCGTTCGCGGTGATCTTCGTGGTGGTGCCGCCGATCGTCGCCGTGACGGTGACCGGCTGCGTGGGCGTGTCGGAGTCGTAGACCCAGCCGGCGACACGGATGCCCCCGACAGCGGGTGCCAACAGCTCGAGGTTGCCCGTCGGTGCCGCTCCGGTGTCCTTCACGGGCTGGGGCACGGTCACCGACCGGCACCCCATGTCGCGGTCGGCGCCGGACCCGATGTTGACGACGGTCCCGCAGATGGTCTGCGCTCCCGCAGCGGCCGGCAGCGTGACGTTGAAGCCCGCGGTCGCGTTCGCCTTCGGGTAGGCAGCCTGGACGTCGGGGCGCTGCAGTGACGTCGTCACCGTGCTGGTCGTCCCACCGATCCGGAACTTCAGCTGGACCGGCTGCGCCGAGTCGGCATCGAACGCCCATCCCGAGACCTTGATCCCGGTCGCGGTCGGCGTCGCCTCCTCCCACGACACGACCGGCGAGTTCCCGGTCGGCGCGACCACGGTCACGGTCTTGCACCCGAGCACCGTGTTGGCGGTGCCGCCACCCTCGTTGATGCCGAAGGCGCAGATGTTCCAGCTCCCCGGCGTCAGGGTGAACGTCGCTCGGAAGCCGTGCGCCGAGCCGTACAGCGGGTTCGCCTGGCCGACGTCGGGACGGTCGAGGTTCGCGGCGGTGTGCTGGCCGATGCCGTTGGCGTAGACGTCGACGGTGATCGGGCCGGCCTTGTCCGGGTCGATCGCCCACCCGCTGATGGTCGCCGTGTTGCCGGACACGGACACCTCCTCCACGTTGCCGTAGGGGTTGCCGGTCGGGACCTGCACCGTGCGGCAGCCGGCGGAGGTGTTCGGCCCGCCCTGCGAGTCGATGAAGAACAGGCACACCTGGTGTTGACCGCCGGCGATGCCGAACGTCGCGTTGAAGCCGTGGTTCGGACCGTTGCTCGGGTACGCGGCGCCGACGTCCGGCCGCCCCTGGTTCGCGGTGATCGCTCCCGCACCGACACCGTCGATGTAGACGTGCACCTGGATCGGGGTCGTCGGCGCATCCGGGTCGATCGCCCAGCCGGACACGTTCACCGAGCCCAGGCCGGCGGTGACGGCCTCGACGTTGCCGAACGGCTGCGATGCGCCGGTCGGCGATCCGAACCAGTTCTGGTAGTAGTTGAAGAAGTTCAGGTTGCCGTACGCACCGCAGGCACTGTCACTGCGCCCGGCGAGCACGTTCGCGTTCGGCTGGTACGGCGTGTAGTAGTACAGCGCCGCGGTCGCCTTGTTCTGCACGGTCACCTGGCTGGAGCCACAGGCGGCGTTCGGGTTGAACCGCACGGCCGAGGGCACGCCGATCGGGTACCACGTGAAGTAGTTGCTGGTGCCGGGCGGGTTGCCGTAGCGCTTGAGCTGCCACGCGGCGAGGTAGATCTGGTTGTACAGGCCGGCGTACGCGGGGTCGCACCAGCCGGGCTTCGCCGTGTTGTCCGGGCAGGCGTAGCCCATCGCCCGGTCCAGGCGCGCGTCGGACGGCGCGGACATCGTGACGAGCGACTGCTCCTTCTGCAGGATCACGAGCAGCGCCTTCGCGCTGATGCTGCACGACCGCTGCACCTTGTAGATGATGGTGGAGGTCAGCTCGTTCGCCGCACCCTGGTACGCAGCGCACATCGCGTCGGCACCCCGCGACGTGGTGTTCGTCCGCTTCAGCCGCAGGCAGTTCCCGTTGCCGCAGGACGGCTCGTTCGCGTTGAGGAACGCCTGGATCTCCGCCTCGGACATCGCGTTGGCGTTGTAGAAGTTCGCGTCGGAGATGATGTTGCCGGCTTGGAACGTCGCCGCGCCGGCGGAGTTCGACTGGACGGCCACGAGCCCGCCGACCACGGTCGCGACGAGCGCGAGCGCGATGGCACCTCGGAACCAGATGGATCGCAGCAGCGCTGCCATGGTGCTTCCCCTTCGGGCATCTGCCGCGCGTCCACACGGCGCCTGATCACCTGCTGTCGGGAATCAGCAGACATGGACAATCAGATGTTATGTGATCACACGAGTTCACATCAGCCCCAACCGTGTCCCCGAACGAGGGGTGCGCGTGTCGGTTCGGCACTCGACGCACGCAGCGGGGGGGGGGGGGGGGGCGCCCCCCCCCCCCCCCCCCGCGGGGCGGACGGGAGGCGCGCCTCCCGTCCGCCCCGCTGCGTGCGCTGGCGCGTGCCCTCAGTGCGCGGTTCCGGCCGCCTCGTCCGCGGTCTCCGGCTCGTCAGCGGTCTCCCGCTCGTCCGCAGTCTTCGGCTCGACCGTGGTCGCCGCAGCGGCCGCCTCGGCGGCCGCGAGCGTGCCGGCCGGCGCCACGACGGGCTGCTGTCCGGCGAGCACGCCCTCGGGATCGACGAGGAAGGGGTAGATGTGCTCGAGTGCGTGGTCCCACGAGCTGTGGTTCGCGTCGATGGTCGCGAGCGCGCCCGTGGACAGCTTGCGACGCAGCTGCGCGTCGCGGATCAGCGAGTCGAGGTTCTCGACGATGTCGTCGAGCGAGCGCATCGTGAGCTGCGAGTTCTCGTCGTCACGGAACAGCCACGTGAACCACTCGCTGTCCGGCGCGACCATCGGCACGCCGCTGGCCATGAGCTCGAGCGGCAGGTAGGACGGGTGCCGGGAGATCTGCATCGTGAGGCCGATGTCCGTCTCGCGGTACATGCGACCGGTCGCACGGTAGTCGAGCAGCCCCATGTCGATGAAGTCGGCGCTCTGCGGCAGGTACCGGGCACCGGCCGCGACGATCCGGACCCCGTCCCCGTGCCGCCGCTTGATCTCGGTCAGGGCCTGGAAGACGAGCTCCCAGCAGTTGCGGAAGTGGTCACGGGCGTACGCGAAGATCGTGACCGGCTCGTCCTCGCCCTTCTCGCGGCGACCGTCCGGGTGGTAGATCGACCGGTCGACGGCGGGCGTGAAGGGGATGGACTTGCCGCCGTACTCCCCCGAGTAGATGCGGTGCATGCTCTCGGTGTTGCAGATGCCGTACAGGCCGAGGCGGTAGCTCTCCTCGGCCATCGCGAACATGCTCGACGCCGGGTAGAACGCGGGCTCGTAGTCCTGCATCAGGTAGAACTTGCGCGGAGCGCTGTCCGAGCGCGCGACGTGCATCGCGGTGAGCCAGAGCGTGGCGATGGCGGCGTCGGCCTTCGGGACGGCCGCGATCTGCTCGTCGGAGCCGTCGTAGAACATGACCTCCGACTCGGTCAGCGACGGGAACGCCGCGGCGATCGCCGACTTGATGTACGCCTCGTTCGGCTGGGCGTAGGCGATGAACCGGTGGTGGACGCCGTGCTCCCGGGTCAGCTTGTCCGCCAGGCGGAAGGCCGTGTTGAGCCCGCCGAAGAAGGGCATGTCGACGTCCGGGATGAACCAGTTGATCGTGCGCACCGGTCGCGGGCCGGTCGTCTCCGCGTGTACCTGGTGCACGCGCTCGACGGTCTCGTGCGTGATCGACGCGACGCCGAGGAGCGACTTCGCCTCGTCCGAGATCGAGGAGCTCTGCGCGACCTTCGTGTAGGCGCGCCCGAGCACGGCGAACGCGAGCTGGACCGGCTTCGGGTCGCGCGTGCTCGCGAAGCGCGGGACGGCGGAGAGCCGGGACACGTTCGGCGACGAGTAGGGGTCGCCGTTCTGCAGCCACGGGTGGTACCGCCAGTAGCTGGCGTAGAAGTCCTCCATCGGGACCGAGGTCCCGCGGGTGATCGACTCGTAGTGGCGCACCATGTCGAAGGGGATGACGACGTTGCGACGGCCGGCGATGACCTGGTCGAGGCCGAGCACGACGTCGCTCCCGGTCAGGATGAAGCGCTCGTCGAGACCGTTCACCTCCTCGAAGTGCTCCCGGCTGATCGCGACGCACGCTCCCGTCACCGCGAGGGAGTCGCGGTACCAGCGGGTCGAGCCGAGCAGGGTCTCGGCACCGGGCTGCATCCCGGTGAACAGGTTGTCCGCGAAGCCGTTCGGGCCCACCATCACGCCACCGTGCTGGATGAGGCCGTCGCCCTGACGGTGCTGCATGCCCACGGTCGCGACGCCGTCCCGCTCGAGCATGCCGACCATGTCGCGCAGCCACGTCGGGTCGACGATCTCGGTGTCGTCGTTGAGCATCACGACCACGTCACCGTCGGTCGACCGGACACCGACGTTGTTCACCCGCGAGTAGTTGAACGGGGTCTCGGTCCACCAGATGACCTTCGGCACGATGCCGTGCTCGCCCGAGGCGTACCAGGCGGCGCGCTCCTCGTCCTCACCGCCGTTGTCGACGATCGTGACGTCGAACTCGGGGTAGTCGGTACGGGCCAGGCTCGGGAGCAGGCGGTCGAGGTTCGACCGGTTGTGCCGGGTCGGGATGACGATCGACACCTTCGGCCAGGCCGCGGGCTCGAAGGACACCCGCACGACGCCGTCCTGCGGGCGCGTCGTCACCGTGTGCCCCTGGGCCTCGAGCACCTCGCGCACCATCGCCGCGTCGGCGGGGGTCGCGCGCCACGCGGTGTCGTCGACGCGCTCGGAGAGCAGGACGCGCGAGACGTTGCCCACGGTCCGTTCCTCGAGGCGGGCGCTGAGCAGGAACCGCCAGACACCGCGGTCGGACAGGTCCGCCTCGGGCACGCGGGAGACGACGGCGCGGCTCGCGGCGAAGGCACGACCGATGTAGTTGGCACCGAGGAGCATCTCCGGCGACCACATCGGACGGAAGCGGGGCGAGGTCCGACGGCCCCGGCGGCCGATCTGGTCGGAGTCGAGGACGATCAACCCGAGCGCCGGGTCGATGCGGTGCAGGCGCGCGATGTCGGTGAAGGCGTTCGACCGGAGGACGCTGCCGCCGCGCAGGAAGAGGAAGAAGTCGGCGTCGACCTGCTCGGAGATCGCCGCGAACGTCGTGCCGCGCGGCACGACGACCGCCTCGACGTCGCCGTCTCCGCGCTGGGCCCGGACGCTCTCGAGCGTGACCTGGTCCGCCTGCGGGTCCGTCGACTCGACGACCACCGCGAAGCGGGTCTGGGAGACGCGGTCCAGCGGAGCGTGCGGGATGCGTCGCTGCTGCGCGAGGAAGTCGTGGTACGACTCGAAGCCGGCCGCGCGCTGCGGGACCTTGGCGAAGAGCTGCTTGGTGTCGGCGAGCCAGACCCGGGCGCCCTTGTAGGAGTGGAAGCTCGCGATCGCGAGCCCCCGGCTCCGCGAGTTCATCGGGAGCGACTTCCGTGCGCTCGCGACGGCCCAGACCCTGAACTTGTGCAGCAAATTGCTCTCCCTGTCGTGTCGATCGACTCGGGCAGTCTAGAGGGTGTTCACCGCGCCAGGACGGACGCGGTGGCGTCGAGGTAGGTCGCCCCGTACCGCTCGGTCGGCTCCAACACCGCTCCCTCGGCCCACTCGTTCCAGGCGTTGAGGAAGACGACCGGCGCATCCGGGGTGACCCGCTCCGCGGACCGGACGGCCTCGGCCAACCAGCGGCGGAAGGTGAACGGGTTGGCGCCGTACCAGAGGTCCGGCGCGAGCTGTCGACGTGCGGTGTTGTCGAAGCCGACCATCACCCCGGGAGCGACGTCGCCGAGCCCACCGGGAGCACGGAGCCGGTCGATCGTCTCGTCCGCCATCGCGCGGTACTCGAGGATGCGCCCGACGAACGCGGGTCGGACCTCGAGGGCGCCCTGCTCCTTCCACCGCCAGGGGTGGTTGTGCGGCGGGAACCCGAGCAGCCCGTCGAGCCCGGAGTCCGCGAGCCCGTCCGCGCCGAGCCCGTCGAACACCGCCCCGACGTCGACGCCGAGCACGTGCAACGGACCGACTCCGGCCTCCTCGGCCCGTCGACGCCACGCGGCGATCGTCGCTCGGTGGTCGGGCAGGTGTGCCGGTCGGTACACGGCGACGACCGCGGCTCCCCGGATCCGGTACCAGCGCGGGTCCGCCATGAGCGGGAGGAGGTGCTCGATGAAGTCCTCGGCCGGGACGCGGTCGTAGTCCTGGGCGATCAGGACGGAGTCGCCGCGTCCGTCCCAGGTCCGTGTCCAGTCCTCGTTCGCCCACATCACGCAGAACCGCTGGTCGAGGTCGCTCGCCGCGAGGCGCTCGAGCGGCATGCTCATCAGCTGCTTGCCCGCGAACCAGTAGTGGTAGTACATGAAGACCCCGAGGCCGGCGTCCTGTGCGAGTCGGGTCTGTGCCGCCCGGACCTCGTCCCGGTGCAGGTCGTAGAAGCCCAGCGCGCCCGGGAGCATCGGTTGCGCATGCCCGAGGTGGTCGGGGACCGCGCGGGTGACGTTGGTCCACTCCGTGAAGCCGGTTCCCCACCAGGCGTCGTTCTCCGGGAAGGTGTGGAACTGCGGCAGGTAGAACGGCACGACCTCGGCGGGTACCGGCGGCACCGGACGCCGAGGGGGCAGGGCGTCCACCGCCGAGACGGTCAGACCGCTCTCGACCGTGAGCACCCCGAGCAGCCGCTCGACGGCGTGCGCGGTCGTGCCGTCGATCTCGCCACGCTCGTCCGGGAAGTCGTCGCGGTCCATCCGGAGGGCGCGCAGCCCGCGGAGCACGAACCCCTTCGCCCAGTACACCGAGCCGCCCGGGAAGCGCAGGTTGATCGGCAGGTCCTCGAGCTCGATCCGGCGCAGCAGCGACCGGACGCCGGGTTCGTCGGCGCCCCAGTGCTCGGCGCCGACGATCGAGGCACCGGAGGTGACCATGCCGGCGTCGGAGTGCCGGAGCGCCTCGAGCACCCGGGCCACCTGCTCCGGGCTGCCGAGCACCGCGTCCAGCAGCTCGTCGCGCCACTCGGCACCGCTGCCGGAAAGTGTCGCGTGGCCGGCCCGCCAGGCCGACCGCTTGGTGTGCACCTTGAGGACCGCGTCGTACCCGTCGAGCAGGCCGGCGTTCACCACCGACACCAGCGGCAGCACGTCGCGCCCGCGGTTCTCGATCGGCAGGACGACCACGCGGCGCACGAGCTCGAGGGCGCTCGTGTCGAGGTCGACCGCGACGCCGTCGGTCACGGTCACGACGAGGTCGAACGGCTCCGGGACGGCACGCAGACGCTCGACCAGACCGGGGACGAGCTCCGGGTAGTGCACGTGGAGGACCACGGCGACCCGCGGTCGGTCCAGCGGCGTGGAGGTGGCCGGCACGGCGGCGTCCGCAGCGGCCACCAGCTCACGCCACTGCTCGGGGAACCCGACGAACCGACCACCGGAACGGCGTTCGACCCATGTCCGGAAGTCGTGCGGCGGACGCGACCCGACCTCGGCGGCGGCAGCCTGGCGGATGAGGGCGCGTCCGAGACGGATGCGGTACCGACCGAGACGTCGCTTCGCCCCGGCGAGGGTCGGGATCCTGATGGTGGTGCCCCTTCCGGTCAGTCGGCGCGGGGTCTCGACCACCGCTCCAGCCGGTCTATCGTAGTATCTCCGCGGCGATCTCCCGGTCGCCGCCGGTCTGCGCATCCGCGGGACCGAACCTTCGTGAGGAGACCGCACAGCATGCCAGACGCGAGCTCAGAGGCGACCCGACGGGCGGAACGGCTGGCAACCGAACCGTGGCAGCACGCAGGCGCCCGCGGTACCGGCTTGGCGGGGTTCGCCAACACCGCCCGTGACATCTGGGCGCAGCGCGAGCTGCTCGGCATGCTCACGAAGCGCGAGCTCAAGGCCCGGTACAAGGACTCGTCGCTCGGCTTCCTGTGGAGCCTCGCGCGGCCCCTCACCCAGCTCTTCATCTACTACGTCGTGCTCGGGACGTTCCTCGGCAACGCGAAGGCGATCGACAACTTCGCGATCTACATCTTCTCCGGGCTGACGATCTTCACGGTCTTCCAGGAGATCGTCGGCTCGGGCACAGCGTCGATCGTGGTGAACTCCGGACTGGTCAAGAAGGTCTACCTGCCGCGCGAGATCTTCACGCTGTCGTCCGTCGGGTCCTCGCTGTTCAACTTCCTCATCCAGTTCGCCATCCTGCTCGTCGCCGCGCTCGCGCTCCAGACGATCGCGTTCGGCTGGGACCTGCTCTACGGGATCGCCGCACTGGTGCTGACGATCATCTACGCCGTCGCCCTGGCGCTCCTGCTCGGCGCCCTCAACGTGTACCTCCGCGACGTGCAGTACCTCGTCGAGGTCGTCCTCATGCTCGCCATGTGGGGCTCCCCGATCGTCTACTCGTGGACGCAGGTCGCCACGCGCGTCCCCGGGTGGCTCACCGAGCTGTACCTCAACAACCCGGTCACCCTCGCGGTGATCGGCTTCCAGCAGGCGATGTGGGGCGCGACCAGCCACGGCACGACGCCGGACCACCTCGCCACCCGCATGCTCGTCGCCCTCGTCGCGGGCCTCGTGCTGCTGTTCGTCTCACAGCGGGTCTTCGCCCGCCTGCAGGGCAACTTCGCCCAGGAGCTCTGATCGATGTCCACCGCCACTCCCATCGTCCGCGTCCAGGACGTCTCCAAGCGGTTCGTCCTGCACAAGGAGAAGAGCCTCAAGGAGCGCGTGCTCAGCGCCGGCCGCAACAACGCCTTCCGTGAGGACTTCTGGGCGCTCCGGAACATCGGCCTCGAGATCGATTCCGGGTCGACCGTCGGCCTGATCGGCCCCAACGGATCCGGCAAGTCGACGCTGCTCAAGACCATCGGCGGCATCATCCAGCCGACCAGCGGATCCGTGGTCCGCCGCGGTCGGATGGCGGCGCTGCTCGAGCTCGGCGCCGGCTTCCACGCCGACCTCACCGGACGCGAGAACGTCTACCTGAACGCGTCGATCCTCGGCCTCTCGCGGACGCAGACGGACCGCTACTTCGACGACATCGTCGAGTTCTCCGGCATCGCCGAGTTCATCGACACGCAGGTGAAGTTCTACTCGAGCGGCATGTACGTGCGGCTCGCGTTCGCCGTCGCCGTGCACGTGGACCCGGACTTGCTGCTGGTCGACGAGGTCCTCGCCGTCGGTGACGAGGCCTTCCAGAAGAAGTGCCTCGACAAGATCGCCTCCTTCCAGAAGGAGGGCCGGACGATCGTGCTCGTCACGCACACGCTGAACCAGATCACCGACCTCTGCTCCCGCGCGCTCGTGCTCGCCCGGGGCAGCGTCGTCTTCGACGGCGACCCGACCGACGCCGTGAGCGTCCTCCGATCCGGGTTCCAGACCACGATCGCGGCCGACGAGGAGAACGCGCGTCGCACCGAGCCGGAGCCCGAGCCCGCCCCCGCGTTCGACATCGCCCGGGTGGAGTCGATCGTCGTCGCCGGTGACCGTGACGACAAGAGCGGCCAGGTCGTCGTCCAGCCCGACCGCCCCCTCACCATCGACGTGACCGTCGACGCGCGGACGCAGCTCGACGAGTGGGGCATCGGCGTGCACGTCGACAACCCGTTCGGCCAGGTCGTCGTGGGCACCCACAGCGACCTCGTGAAGACGCCGATCCCGTCCTTCGTCGGCAAGAAGACGGTCCGCTTCACGTTCTCGGACGTCCGCCTCGGCGGTGGGGAGTACCGGGTCACGAGCGCCGTCTTCGGCCGCGGCAGCCAGGAGCTGCACCGCATCACGGACGGCGCGACCTTCACGGTCCGCCCGACCGCGACCTCGTACGGTCCGATCGGCGCCGCCGCCGCGATCCAGTTCTGACGCCGGTGCCCGGCCGGATCGAGGTCGTCGTCGTCAACTGGCGACGCGCCGACCTGACGATCGAGTGCGTCGAGTCGCTCCGAGGGCAGGCCGAGGAACTCGGTGCGGTCCTCACCGTCGTCGACAACGCCTCCGGCGACGGCTCGGCCGAGCGGCTCCGCGCTGCGCTCCCCGGAGTCCGCGTGCTCGAGAGCCCGGACAACGGCGGGTTCGGCGCCGGTGTGGACCTCGCGGCGGCGGCCTCGACTGCGGACGTCCTCGTGCTGCTCAACAACGACGCCGTCGCCGCTCCCGGGTTCCTCGCCGCGCTCACCGCCCCGGTGCTCGACGGCTCGGTGACCGGTGCGACGACCGCCAGGATCCTGCTCCGGAGCGAACCGGGCGAACCCGTCCTGACCAACTCGACCGGCAACGTCGTCGATCGAGCCGGGAACGGCGGCGACCGCGACTGGCTGGTCCCCCACCCCGCACCAGCGGAGCCGGCGGTGTTCGGCTTCTGCGGCGGTGCCTGCGCGATCGCGATGCCCGCGTTCCGGGCCGCCGGCGGCTTCGACGAATCACTCTTCATGTACTACGAGGACACCGACCTCAGCTGGCGACTCCGCCGGCTGGGCCATGACATCCGCTTCGTCGGCGACGCCGTCGCGGTGCACCGGCACGCCTCGTCGCTCGGTACCGAGTCCGAGGGGTTCGTGGTCGCGAACACGCGGAACCGCCTGATCGTGGCGGTGAAGAACGCGGCGTGGCCGGTCGTCGCACGCGCGGCGGCACGTGCGGTCGTCCGGACCGTGCTCGACACCGTGGCACGTGACCCGCGCAGTCGACGGCGCGCACGCTGGGAGCGTCGCGCGCTCGCTCAGGCCGCCACGCGCCTCCCGGCCGCCCTGCGGGCACGACGCACCATCGACCGGACGCAAACGGCCGTGCGGCCCCGCACGACCACCTGAGCCGACGCCACCCGCGACCGCCGCGAGGCGATCGCGGGACGGCCGTCAACCGCAGCCCTCAGCGGCGCCCGACGACCCGCAGGGCGTCCCGGCGCACCCGGTCCCGGATCCGCTCCGTCACGAGACGCGGGCCGCCCTCGCGGAGCAGCCTGGCGAACGTCACGAGGTCGTCGCGGCGGGTGCGGGCGGGGAGCGGCGGCGGGTCCTCGACCATGTTCCAGATCGGCACCTCGCTCCGCACCGGTGCGTCCAGGAACTCGAGGAACGGTGCGAGCACGCGGTCCCAGGTCATCTCCGCGGCGAGCTCACGCGAGGCCGCGGCCCACGCCTCGCGCGCTGGGGTGTCCCGCGCGGCGCGCACGATGGCGGCGGCGAGGGCGTCGACGTCGCCCACCGGCACGGTCAGGCCGTTGCCACGACGCTCGACGAGATCTGCGAACACGTCGCCGGCGGACGTGATGATGGGCAGTCCCGCCCACAGGTAGTCGAGGTTGCGCGTCCGGAAGCTGAAGCGGGTCTCCAGCCCGGCGGGGTGCGTGGTCACCCCGATGTCGGCCTCCGCCAGGTACCCGGCACGCTCGTCGTAGGGCACCCACTCCTCGTTGAAGACGACGTGGGTGCCGAGGATCCCCAGCTCGCGCGCGAGGGCGACGGCCTGGTCCGGTACCGCGTGCCCGTCGAGCATCGCGTTGGGGTGCACCTTCGCCATGAAGAAGAGCCGGAGCTCGGGCACCTCGTGGCGGGCCACGTCGACCGCGCGGATCAAGGTCATCGGGTCGAACCAGTCGTAGATGCCGCCGCCCCAGACGAGCACGAAGTCGTCGGCACCGATGCCCTCGACCTTCCCGCGGAGGGCGCCGGGGGTCGGCTCGAAGGGCTGGCCGGTGACGCCGAAGGGGGCGATCCGCACGAGGTCGTCGATGGTGCCGTCGTCCGTGCCGTTCTGCGGTCGGACACGACCGAGCGCGGCGAGCTGCCCGATCCACAGGTCACGCTGCCGGTCGTTGGCGCAGAGCACGAGGTCAGCGCGCGCGAGCTGCGCGTTGAGCTCCTTGGTGAGCTCGCTGACCACGCGCGTCTCCTGGTCGCGGTCGAACCCGTGCTGGCGGCCGAGGAACTCGAGGTGGAAGGGGTCGTAGAGGTCCATCACCTGGACCTGCGGACGGACCGCGAGCCACGGCACGCTGTTGTAGAACCCGCCCTGGAAGACGACGACGTCGCACTCGTCGACGAGGGCCTCGGCGTTGTCCGCGCGGAACTCGACGACCCGGAAGCCCTCGCCCTCCCGGGACACGGAGCGGGACGATGCGATCGTCACGTGGTGGTGGCGGGCGGTCAGCGCCCTGGCGATCTCCCACGCACGGATGGCCGGACCGGCGAGGCGTTCCGAGATGGGTTCGCCCACGATCAGGAGCACGCGCGCGCGGGCGGGGACACGGGTTGCAGTCACCCCAGCGAGCGTAGTGGCAACGGGGTTCCGTTATGCTTGACGCTGCCCTGCCGCCCGAGAGGAACCGCACAGCTCCATGACCGTTCCACTGCTCATCGACGGGACCGCGATCCCGGAACGGCTGGGCGGAGTGGGGCGCTACCTCGAGGGGCTGGTGTCCGGGCTCGACGAGCTCGGCGCGTCGTTCGCACTCGTCCTGCGACGCGAGCACGTCGACCACTTCCGGGCGCTCGCCCCGTCCGCGAAGATCACCGTCGCCCCGGACTGGATCCGCTCTCGACCCCTGCGCTTCGTGTGGGAACAGGTCGGACTCCCCTGGCTCCGCCTCCGCGCCCGGGCGCACGTGCTGCACTCGCCGCACTACACGTTCCCGCTGCTCGCGCACCGCAACGTCGTGACCCTGCACGACGCGACCTTCTTCAGCGACCCGCAGGCGCACGGCATGCTCAAACGGACCTTCTTCCGCGCATGGATCCGGGCCGGACTCGTCGCCCGACGCGTCTGCATCGTGCCGAGCGCCGCGACGGCCGACGCGCTGCACGAGCACGTCGACGCGGTCCGGAGCGAGGTGGTGGTCGCGCACCACGGCGTCGACCACACGGTCTTCCACGAGCCGACCGACGCCGAGGTGGACCGCGCCGCGGCGCACTTCGGCCTCGACCGTGATCGCGGCTGGATCACCTTCCTCGGCACCATCGAGCCGCGCAAGAACGTCGGGCCGCTCGTCGAGGCGTTCCGGCGCCTGCGACGCTCGCGACCGGACGGGCCCGACCTGGTCGTGGCCGGGCAGCGCGGCTGGGACACGGCCGCCGCCGCCGCCCTGGACGCCGTCGGTCCGGCCGACGGCGTGCACGAGGCCGGGTACGTCCCGCTCGAGTCGCTCCCCGGCCTGCTCGGCGGCGCCACGGTGGTCGCCTACCCGAGTTCCGCCGAGGGCTTCGGCCTCCCCGTGCTCGAGGCGATGTCGACCGGGGCCTGCGTCCTCACCACGGACCGCACGGCCCTGCCGGAGGTCGGTGGAGACGCCGTCGCCTACACCGAGCCCGATGCGTCGAGCATCGCGGCCGCGCTCCTCGCCCTCGTGGACGATCCGGAGCGCCGCGCCGGACTCGGGCGCGCCGCCGTGGACCGGGCGGCCACGTTCAGTTGGGCGGCGACCGCCCGCCACCACCTCGACGCCTTCCGGAGCGCGTCGTGAGTCGTGTCGCGGTCGTCACGGTGGCGTACGACTCCGCCGCGGCGCTCGAGGGCTTCCTCGGGAGCATCCGCGCCTCGGAGCACCACGGCGACGCCGACGTCGTCGTGGTCGACAACGCCTCGTCGGGGCAGGAGGCCGCCCGGACCGTCGCCGAGCGGCACGGCGCCCGGTTCCTCCCGCTGCCGGACAACCGCGGGTACGGCGGCGGGGTCGCGGCCGGTCTCGGACTGATCGCCGACGACGCCGAGTACGTCCTGGTGTCCAACCCCGACGTCGAGGTCCGGCCCGATGCGATCGCCACCCTGGTGGCCGCCGCGGACCGTACTCCCGACGGCGCCGTCTTCGGGCCGCGCATCCTCGACGCCGAGGGGCACGTCTACCCGTCCGCACGGAACGTCCCGTCGCTGCGGACGGGCATCGGGCACGCCGCCTTCGGCAGGATGTGGCCGAGCAACCCGTGGTCGCTGCGGTACAAGGCCGAGCGGGACACGGACCGGGAGCGCGACGCCGGCTGGCTGTCCGGGGCGTGCCTGCTGGTCCGCCGCGATCGGTTCGTCACGCTGGGCGGGTTCGACGAGAGCTACTTCATGTACTTCGAGGACGTCGACCTGGGCGCCCGTGTGACGGCTGCCGGATGGACGAACCGCTACGTGCCGGACGCCGTCGTCACCCACACCGGTGCGCACTCGACCGCGCAGAACGTGCGGCGGATGGAGCGGGAGCACCACCGCAGCGCCTACCGGTTCCTGTCCCGCCGGTACCGCGCGTGGTGGCTCGCGCCGCTGCGGCTGGTCCTCCGCCTCGGCCTGGCCGCACGAGCGCGGTGGGTCACCCGCTCGCAGCGCTGACGCAGGACGTACTGACGCCCGGACGCGCTGACGCCGGACGCCGGACGCCGGACGCCGGACGCCGGACGCCGGACGCGGGACGCGGGACGCGGGACGCGGGACGCGGACGCCCTGACGCTGGACGCGACGACGCCCCGGTCTCGTCGAGACCGGGGCGTCGTCGTCCTGCCTACTTGCCGAGCAGGCGCCGCAGGTAGACGCCGTAGCCGCTCTTGACCAGCGGTGCAGCGAGCGCTTCGAGGGCCGTGTCGTCGATCCAGCCGTTCCGCCAGGCGATCTCCTCGATGCAGCCGATCTTGCTGCCCTGCCGGTCCTCGATCACCTTCACGTACTCGGACGCCTGCATCATCGACTCGAACGTGCCGGTGTCGAGCCACGCGGTCCCGCGGTCGAGGACCTGCACGCTCAGGCTGCCGTCCTCGAGGTAGCGCTCGTTCACGGTCGAGATCTCGAGCTCACCACGCGCACTCGGCTCGATGGTCTTCGCGATCTCGACGACACGGTTGTCGTAGAAGTACAGCCCGGGGACGGCGTAGTTCGACTTCGGCGCCGTGGGCTTCTCCTCGATCGACAGCGCACGGAACTCGTCGTCGAACTCGACCACGCCGTACGCCGTGGGGTCGGCGACCTGGTACGCGAAGATCGTGGCGCCGTCGACCTCGGTGTTCCGCTTCAGGCTCGAGCCGAGGCCGGTGCCGTGGAAGATGTTGTCGCCGAGGACCAGCGCAACGCTGTCGTCGCCGATGAAGTCCTCACCGATCACGAACGCCTGGGCCAGGCCGTCCGGGCTCGGCTGCACGGCGTACTGGATGTCCATGCCGAGGGACGCCCCGTCGCCGAGCAGCGCCCGGAACTGGTCGTTGTACTCGGGGGTCGTGATGACCAGGACCTCCCGGATGCCCGCCATCATCAGCGTCGACAGCGGGTAGTACACCATCGGCTTGTCGTAGATGGGCATGAGCTGCTTCGAGATGCCCTTGGTGATCGGCCAGAGGCGGGTGCCGGAACCGCCGGCGAGGATGATGCCCTTCATCGCGCTCCCCCGTTCGTGCGCAGCGACTCCGTGTACGCGATGCACTCCTCGTACGTCGGCAGCAGGCCGAGCTCGGCCGCCTGCTCGAGCGTCGGGGCGCTGGTGTCCTTCTCCGACAGCACGGGCTCACCGATGCCGTCCGGCAGCTCGAGACCGACGGTCGGGTCGAGGATGCTGATGCCCTTCTCCCGCTCGGGGTCGTAGTGGGCGCTCACCAGGTAGTTCACCGTGCTCTGGTCCTCGAGGGCGACGATCGCGTGACCGAGTCCCTCGGACAGGTACACGGCCCGCCGGTCGACGTCGTCGATGCGGACCGAGTCCCACTGCCCGAACGTCGGCGACCCGACGCGGATGTCGACGATGTAGTCGATGAACGCCCCGCGGACCGCGGTGACGTACTTCGCCTGGCTCGGGGCGACGAGGGCGTAGTGGATCCCGCGCGCGACGCCGCGCGAGGAGATCGACATGTTCACCTGGCGGAGGTCGAGCGGGTGACCGACGGTGTCCTCGAGCACGTCGGCGCGGTACGCCTCGAGGAAGGCCCCCCGTGCGTCGCCGTGCTGGACGGGGGTGAACTCCCACGCGCCTTGGATCTTGAGTTCGCGGATCTGCACCGGTGAAGCCTAGCAAAGCGGTCCGCGACGGCCCGTCGGACGGGCAGGACCGCCCCACCGCCGCCCGCACGTAGGGTTGTGTGACGCCCCGAGCCGTGCCCCTCGCCCGTCCGAGCAGAGAGCGACCCCGCCCGAATGAAGCTGTTCGTCCAGATCCCGTGCCTCAACGAGGAGACCACCCTGCCAGCGGTCCTCGAGTCGATCCCGTCGGTCGTCCCCGGTGTCGACGAGATCGAGGTGCTCGTCATCGACGACGGCTCGACGGACCGGACCGTGGAGGTCGCCCGCGCCCACGGAGTGACCCACTTCGTGCGGCACACGGCGAACATGGGCCTCGCACGGTCCTTCCGCGACGGCGTCGACTACGCCCTGCTGCACGGAGCGGACATCGTCGTGAACACGGACGGTGACGACCAGTACCCGCAGGCCCGGATCGCGGACCTGGTGCAGCCCATCCTGCGCGGCGAGGCCGAGATCGTCATCGGTGACCGCCAGACGCGCACGATCGAGCACTTCTCGACCCTGAAGAAGGGCATGCAGCGACTCGGTTCGTGGGTCGCGAGCCGAGCCGCCGGGCTCGACCTGCCCGACGCCGCCAGCGGGTTCCGTGCGTACTCGAAGTACTCGCTGATCCGTCTGAACATCGTGACGCGGTTCAGCTACTGCATGGAGACGATCGTGCAGGCCGGCTACAAGCGCCTCGCGATCGCGAGCATCCCGATCACGACCAACCCGAAGACCCGCGAGTCCCGGCTGTTCCGCAACATGTGGCAGCACGTCTTCGCTTCGGGGTCCGCGATCGCCCGCGTGTACCTCATGTACCGTCCGATGGCGCTCTTCGCCTCGGTGAGCGCCGTGCTGCTCGTCGCCGGTCTGGTCCCGTTCGTGCGGTACCTGGTCCTGCTCACCAGCGGCTCCGGCGGCAACCACCTGCAGTCCCTGCTCATCGGCATCGTCCTCGTCATCACCGCGGTCCTGTCGATGACGATCGGTGTCGTGGCCGACCTGACCCGACTGAACCGGACCCTCGCCGAGGAGCAGCTCGACCTGCAGAAGCTCGCTCGGTACGGTGACTGATCCCGTGGCCGCCCCCACCCGCGGCGAACGCCTCGTCGTCCTCGTGGTCACCGCGACCTTCGGGGTGTTCCTCGTGCTCTGGGCAACGCTCGTGCCCACGTTCGAGGCTCCCGACGAGCGGGCGCACTTCGACGCCGCGGTGCACGTCGCGATCGGCGACGGCTGGCCCGATCCGGGTGACCTCCACCTGCTGCAGGCCGTCGACGGGGCCGGCGCCGGGACGACGGCCTCGATGGGGGCGTTGCTCGACTCCTCGGGTGCTGCCGAGGTCGACACCGTCGACCAGATGACGCAGCACCCGGCGACGTACTACGTGCTGGCCGCCGGGGTCCTGCACCTGATCGACTTCGAGGCGCACCGCCCGGCCGTGGACGTGCTCGCGCTGCGCCTGTTCAGCGCGCTGTTCGTCCTCCCGCTGCCGGCGCTGGCGTGGGCCACGGTCCGACGGGTCACCCGGAGTCCGCGGGCGGCCGTGGTCGGTGCGTTCGCCGTGCTCGCGGTCCCCGAGCTCGCCTCGATCGGGGCCTCGGTCTCGAACGACCCACCGGTGATGCTCTTCGGCGCCACCACGGTCTGGCTGGCCGTCCGCGTGCTGACCGGCGACGCCCGGACGAGGACCGCGTTCGCCCTCGCCCTGTCACTCGGTGTCGCGATCCTCTGGAAGGGGACGGCGCTGCCGCTGATCCCGTTCGTCGCGGTCGCCGCCGCCCTGTCCGTCGGAGCGTCGGGTCGGCGGGTCGTGCTCCGGCGACTGCTCCGGGCGCTCTGGGTCCTGGCCGTCGCTGCCGCGGTCGGCGCCTGGTGGTGGCTCCGGAACCTGCTCGTGTTCCGCACGCTGCAGCCCGACGGGTACGCATCGCTCCGTCCGCCGCAGCCGTTCCCCGCCGGGACCGGTCCGGATCCGGTCGCGTTCGTCGACGTCTCGTGGACCACCATCGCCCGGACGTTCTGGGGCAGCTTCGGCGGTGGAGCGCAGTGGGTCGTCTCGCCCGTCGTCTACGAGACCGCCACCGTGCTCGGTCTGGGCGCCGTGCTCGTGTGGGGCTTCCGGCGAGGTCCGGGCCTGGGCCTGGCCGTCACACTCGCCGTCCTGCCCCTGACCGTGTTCGTCTTCCAGACGGTGACGAACTGGAACAGCTACCTCGCCACGACCTTCGTCGGCGGGACGCAGGGGCGGTACTCCTTCCCGGCGATCACCGCGTTCGTCGCCCTGAGTGCGATCGCGTGGCGCCGTGCCCTCGGCACACCCGCCGGCCGGCGCCGGTTCGCCACCGTCGTCAGCTGCATCGCCGCTGCGCTGGCCCTGTACGGCCCGCTGGTGGCGTACACGTCGTTCGCCGAGGTCGCTCGAGCACGGATCACGTCGGCCGGACTCGAGACGCTCGCGGCGTCGACGCCGGTCCCGGTGGCGGCGGTCGTCGCCGCGTGGGTCGTCGCGCTCCTGCTGAGCGTCGGCGCGGTCCTGCTGTCGCGCCGTGTGCCGAGCAGCACTGCCGCACTCCCGTCGTCGGCAGGCCCGGGAGTCCCCGCGTGACGGGCCCGCGCCGCGTGGGGCGCGCCACCCGCTCCGAGCTCCTGGCCCTCGCCGGGGTCAGTGCCACGTTCGTCCTGCTCCTCGCGACGTGGGCAGCCGTCAACCCGCCCCTGCAGGGTCCCGAGGAGGCCGCGAACGTCGACGCGGTCCTCCACCTGCTGGCGGGACGGCCGTGGCCGGCGACCGGGCACCTGCACTTCTTCCAGGGGCTGCTGGCCCAGGACGTCGCCGTCCGGTTGCCGCCGGTGTCGGAGCGCGGCTCGATCGCGGCGATCATCGGCGACGGCACCGAGGACGCGCTCCGGAACCCGATGTCGCAACACCCGCCGACGTTCTTCGCGGTGCAGGCGGCCGTCGCGCTGGCGCTCGACGCCGGGTCCCGGCGCTGGGACCACGTGGTGCTCGTGATGCGCCTGGTCGACGTCCTGGTGATGGCCCCGCTGCCGGCGCTCGTGTGGGCGTCGGTGCGTCGGGCCACCCGCTCGCCGCGACTCGCGGTCGCCGCCGCTGCGGTCCTGCTCGCCGTGCCGCAGATGGCGCAGGTCGGGTCCTCCGTCTCGGTCTGGGTCCCGGTCATCGTCGCCGGCGCACTCAGCACCTGGCTCGCGGTGCGCGTGTTCACCGGCGACCGGTCCTGGTGGACCCTGCTGGCGCTCGGTGGGTCGGTGGCGGTCGGGACCGCCGTGTCGGCCGCCGGGTTCCTCGCGGTGCCGTTCGCCCTGGTCGCGGTGCTCGCCGGACAGCTCGCCCCCGCCGCGGCGCGGTCCGGTCGGGACGTGCTCGTGCGCGTCGGCCGGTGCCTGGTGGTGCTCCTCGTCCCCGCGGTCACCACCGGGTGGTGGTACGCCCGGCAGTTCGTCCGGACCGGTTCCCCCCAGCCGGACCCGTACCCGCCGGTGCGGCAGCCGCGGCCCGCGGGCCAGGGCCCGGACGTCGTGCAGTTCGCTGGGGCGTTCTGGAACGGCATGTCGGACTCGTTCCTGGGGCTGCTCGGTCGGTACCAGTGGCCGCTCTCCCCCGTGATCGTCGACACCGCCACGGTGGTCGCGCTCGCCGCCCTCGTGTGGGCCGGAGCGAGCCGGCGCGTCGACCGACGCACGATGCTCGTGGTCGGTCTGTTCCCGGTCACCGTCCTCGTCGTCGTCCTCGCCCGGGACTGGGCGACCTACGTCGGGCACCTCGGGATCACCGTGACGCAGGGCCGGTTCCTGTTCCCGGCGGTCGCCGCCCTGCTGGTCGTGGAGGCGATCGCCTGGCGAGGCCTGGTGGTCCGGCGAACGGTCCGGGTCCGTCTGGCCCGAGCCGTCCTGCTGGTCGCCCCGGTCGTGGCCGTCGCCGCGCTCGGCCTGCTCTACTCGGCGTCCTTCGAGGGCCTCCAGTTCCGTGTCTCCGCGGCGGGCCGACAGGCGCTCTGGACCTCGCTGCCGGCCGGCCGTGGCGCCCTGGCGGTGCTCGCGGGCCTCCTGGCCGTCGTGGGGCTCCCCACCGCGGTCGCCCTGTGGCGCTGGTTCGGTCGCGACGACACCGTCCGGACCGTGCCCGCTAGACTGCCCGCCGACCGTCGAACCGATCACTGAAGGAACAACGCGTGAAGATCCTCGTCACCGGAGGAGCCGGCTTCATCGGCTCGAACTTCGTCCGCCGTACGCTGCAGGACGCCTACCCCGGCCTGGAAGGCGCCGACGTCGTCGTCTACGACGCGCTGACCTACTCGGGCAACCTCGAGAACCTCGCGCCCGTCTCGGACTCCCCCCGCTACTCCTTCGTGCAGGGCGACATCACCGACGCCGCGAAGCTCGACGAGGTCGTCCCCGGCGTCGACGCGATCGTGCACTTCGCCGCCGAGTCCCACGTCGACCGCTCGGTCCGCGACTCCGGCATCTTCGTCGAGACGAACGTCGTCGGCACCCAGCGCCTGCTGGACGCCGCACTCCGCCACGGCACGGAGCGCTTCGTGCACGTGTCCACCGACGAGGTGTACGGCTCCATCAGCGAGGGCTCGTGGGCCGAGGACCGCCCGCTCGAGCCGAACTCGCCGTACTCCGCGTCGAAGGCGGGCAGCGACCTGCTCGCCCGCAGCTACCACCGCACGCACGGGCTGAACCTCTCGATCACGCGCTGCTCGAACAACTACGGGCCGTACCACTTCCCCGAGAAGGTCATCCCGCTGTTCGTCACGAACCTCATCGACGACCGCCACGTTCCGCTCTACGGCGAGGGCAACAACATCCGCGACTGGCTGCACGTCGACGACCACACGCGCGGCATCGCCATGGTGCTCGTGAAGGGCCGAGCGGGCGAGATCTACAACATCGGTGGCGGCACCGAGCTCACCAACAAGGAGCTCACCGGCATGCTGCTCGAGGCGACCGGCAAGGACTGGTCGTACGTCGACCGCGTCCAGGACCGCCTCGGCCACGACCTGCGGTACTCCGTGGACATCTCGAAGATCCAGGCCGAGCTCGGCTACGAGCCGCAGGTCCCGTTCGAGCAGGGTCTGGCCGACGTCGTGCAGTGGTACCGCGACAACCGCGCCTGGTGGGAGCCCCTCAAGGAGCGCGCGGCCCTCGCATGATCCGCTACCTGATCACCGGCGCGGCCGGCATGCTCGGCCAGGACCTCCAGCAGGCCCTCGCCGGTCGTGACGTCACCGCGCTCTCCCGCGCCGAGCTGGACATCACCGATCCGGAGGCGGTCACCGCGGCGGTCGCCGGCCACGACGTCGTCATCAACACCGCCGCCTACACCAAGGTGGACGACGCGGAGTCGGACGAGGCGGCCGCACACGCGGTGAACGCCCGCGGGCCCGAGGTCCTCGCCACGGCGACCGTCGCTGCGGGCGCGCGGCTCGTGCACGTGTCGACCGACTACGTCTTCGACGGCAACGGGACGTCGCCGTACGCCGAGGACGAGCCGACCGACCCGATCGGCGCCTACGGTCGCACCAAGGCGGCCGGCGAGGCCGCGGTCCGGCGGATCGCGCCGGACTCGTCGTACATCGTGCGGACCGCGTGGCTCTACGGCGCGGGTGGCCCGAACTTCGCGAAGACGATGATCCGGCTCGCCGGGTCGCACGACACCGTCAGCGTGGTCACGGACCAGGTCGGGCAACCGACGTGGACGGGCGACCTCGCCCGACAGATCGTCGCGATGCTCGACGCCGACGCACCGGCCGGCACCTACCACGGCACGAACGCCGGCCAGGGGTCGTGGCTCGACTTCACGAAGGCGATCTACACCGAGGTCGGGCTCGATCCGGAGCGGGTCCTGCCGACCGACAGCTCGGCGTTCGTCCGTCCTGCGCCGCGACCCGCGTACAGCGTGCTCGGGCACGACGCCTGGCTGCGCGCCGGCATCGCACCGATGCGCGACTGGCGCGAAGCGCTCCACGCGGCGGCGGAGGCCGGTGTCCTCGACGCCTGAGCCGGCCGCCGGTGGGACCCCGGGACGCCGTGCCCGGATCCTCACCGCGGTGAAGTGGAGCGCGGCCGCACTCGCGGTCGCGCTCCTCGTCGTCGGGGTCGTCCGACAGTGGGACGCCGTCGCCCGTGCCGTCGCCGGGCTCTCCGTCGGGGCCGTGGCGATCGCCCTCGCCGCGACCGCCGTCGCCCTGGTGGCCAACATGGCGTCCTGGCGCGCGATGACCACGGCGACCGGGACACGGCTGCCCGTGACCGCGGCGTCGTCGGTGTTCTTCGTCGGGCAGCTCGGCAAGTACCTTCCCGGCGGGGTCTGGTCGATCGCCGCCCAGGCGGAACTGGGCCGAGCGTACGGTCTCCCCCGCGCGACGAGCGCGGTCGCTGCGCTCGCGTCCATGGTCGTCAGCATGGTCACGGCCGCCCTGGTGGGCATCGTCGGGTTGCTCGTCGGAGCCCCCGACGGTCTCACGACGTTCTGGTGGCTCGCGATCGTGGCGGTGGTCGGCCTCGCCACCCTGGCACCACCGGTGCTCACGCGGCTGATCGTGCTCGCGATGCGGCTGCTCCGTCGTCCACCGCAGGTCGTCGCGCTCACCTGGAGCGGGACCCTCGCATCGGTGGGGTGGTCGACGGCGATGTGGCTCGCCTACGGCCTGCAGGCGACGACGATCCTGCGCGCGTTCGGTGCGGACGGCCCGACGGTGCCCCCGCTCGCCACCGGTGCGTACGCCGTCGCCTGGCTGGTCGGGTTCCTGGTCGTCGTCGCCCCGGCCGGCCTCGGAGCGCGCGAGGGCGTCCTCGTCCTGCTCCTCGGCCCCGTCGCCGGCGTGCCCGGCGCCCTGGCCCTCGCGGTGGTCAGTCGCGCGATGATGACCCTCGGCGACGTCGTCCTCGCCGCCGTCGGAGCGGCCCTGGCGGTCCGACACCGTCGTCGCGGCGGTCGTCGCGGCGGACGCGGCGGCGCAGCGGGATCTCCCGAGCGCCCCTGGTAGTGTCACGCCGGTACTGCGCGCAGTGCCGCACCACCGACCCGAGGAGCCCGACCGCATGACCACTCTCCGCGTCGTCGTGGACCAGGTGATCGCGCCCGTCCCGGGTGGGATCGGCCGCTACGCGGAGGAGCTCACCCGGAAGCTCGTCGACACGGCGCCCGCCGGCTGCGACGTGGAGGGCATCGTCTCCGCCGCTCCGCGCGCCGACGTCGACCACCTGCGCACGCTGCTCCCGGGGCTCGCCGGCATCGACCGCCTCGCCCTGCCCCGGCGTGAGCTCGCCGTGGCGTGGCAGGGCGGCCTCGCGCACGGCGCATCGCGCGGCATGGTGCACGCGCCGAGCGTGCTCGCACCCCTCGTCAAGCACGACCGGTTCCAAGAGCCGGGGCGGCAGACCGTCGTGACGGTGCACGACACCGTCCCGTGGACCCACCCCGAGACCCTGACGCCGCGCGGTGTGCACTTCCACCGGGCCATGGTGAAGCGTGCGTGGAAGCACGCAGACGCCGTCGTCGTCCCGACCCACGCGGTCGCGGGACAGCTCGACGAGATCCACCGCTTCGGCGACCGGCTGCGGGTGATCGGTGGCGCCCCGACCGGTCGCCTCCGGGTCCCCGTCGACGCCGACCACCGCGCCGAGCGCCTGGGGCTCCCCCCGCGCTACGTGCTCGCCGTGGGGACGCTCGAACCCCGGAAGGGGCTCCGTCACCTCATCGAGGCGATGGCGCACCCCGACGCGCCGCAGGACGTCCCGCTGGTCATCGCCGGGCCGGACGGCTGGGGCGACGTCGACGTCTTCGGGACCGCCGAACGTGCGGGGCTCTCGGCCGAGCGGGTCAAGGTGCTGGGCCGCGTCGACGACGCCGACCTCGCGGTCGTGTACGACCGAGCGACGGTGTTCGTCTTCCCGAGCCTCGCCGAGGGGTTCGGTCTGCCGGTGATCGAGGCGATGAGCCTCGGCACCCCCGTGATCCACTCGGACGACGCCGCGGTCAGCGAGGTCGCTGCGGACGCCGGTGTCGTCGTGGCGCGGGACCCGCGGGACTCGTACCCCGAGCGTCTCGCCCAGGCGGTCTACCAGGTGACCGCCGATCCGCTGCTCGCCGGCCAACTCGCCGTCGCCGGTCCGGACCGCGCCCGGATGTTCGACTGGCGCGACTCGGCACTCGAGACCTGGCAGCTGCACGCCGACCTCTGAGCCACAGGAGCAACAGCCACCCGGACGGTCACGGTCGTGCACCGATGCGCCGACCCACCGACGTGCACGCGGCGCAGCCCCGGGACGACTGCCATCATCGACCCATGTCGCGTCGTCCCGCTCCGGTCCTCATCGCCTCGATCGCCCTCGCCGTCGGTCTCACGACGACCCTGGCTGCGTGCTCCGGCGAGGACACCGGCCCGGACGCCTCCCGTACCCCGTCCGGTCCCTCGTCGAGCAGCAGCGCGAGCGGCGGCACGGGTGACGACGGCACCGTCCCGACCGACGACGGCACCGCGAGCGGCACCGGCAACGGCAGTGGCGTCGACCAGCCGGAGGACGTCGACTTCGGCAAGATCGCCGCGCAGGGCACCGCCGCCGCCGGCGGCGGCACCGTCGTCTCGATCGCCGGCTCCGGCGACTCGTGGACGGTCGTCGTCGCAGGACCGGACGGCTCCCAGACGAAGTCCGTCGTGTCGGCGACCCTCGACCGCGTGACGTCCGGTCCGTTCCCCGAGCAGGTGGACGCAGCGACCCAGGCCACCACGACCGCGCGGACCGCTGCGCTGCAGACCACCGCGGCGAGCGCCGCTGCCGCAGCGATGACGGCGGTCGGAGGCGGGCAGCTCGCGTCCCTCGTCCTCGGTGGCACGTCCTCCGCGCCGACGTGGGCGGCCACGGTCACGACCGCGGACGGCGCGCGGTCCGTCTCGGTCGACGGCATCACGGGCGTCGCGACCCCCGCCTGATCCACCGCGCGTCGACCGCCGGTCCCGCGGTCACCGCACCGGTCCGGGGACGGATCGTCAGAGCTGCGAGCGGAGCGCCGCGGCCTTCTGCTCGACGACACGCTCGAGTCCGGCGGCGTACTCCTCGAGCCGTGCGGCGACGTCCGGGTCCGACGACCCGATGATCCGCGCCGCGAGGAGTCCCGCGTTCGCGGCGCCGTTGATCGCCATCGTCGCCACCGGGATGCCGGCCGGCATCTGCACGATCGAGAGCAGCGAGTCGAGTCCGTCCAGCCGCGCGAGCTGCACGGGCACGCCGATGACGGGGAGCGTCGTCAGCGAGGCGACCATGCCGGGCAGGTGCGCGGCTCCGCCGGCGCCGGCGATGACGACCCGGATGCCCCGCCCGGCCGCGGCACGGGCGTAGCGCACCATCTTGTCCGGGGTGCGGTGCGCCGAGACCACGTCGGCCTCGAACGGGACGGAGAGCTCGGTGAGGGTGTCGGCCGCAGCCCGCATGGTGGGCCAGTCGGAGTCCGACCCCATGATGATCGAGACGAGCGGGGTGGGCGCGGTGGTGTCGGTCACGACACGAGGCTAGCCGAGCCCACGAGGCGCGGGTGGTGCGCACCGCGCACGTCCGGACGGGAGGCGCAGCCCGGCTGGACCGCGCGGGTCGCCCGGGTCGACCCGCCGGCCCGGCCATCCGCCCGACGTCCGCCGCCCCGGGACCGGTACCGGGCCTCCCGTCCGTGCCCGAGCGCACCGGCACCCCGGTGTGCGCGCGTCAGTCGTCGAAGTGCGCGGCCGCCGCGCGCGCCCGGTAGACGACGTCGTCGACGTCCTCCCCGGTCACCGTCACGTGCCCGACCTTGCGTCCGGGGCGGGGCGCCTTGCCGTAGAAGTGCAGCTTCGCATCGGGGAAGGCTGCGAGCGCACTCGGGTACCGGGCGGCGAGGTCGCCGTCAGCGGGTCCGCCGAGCACGTTCACCATCACGGCGACCGCGTCGTGCGACCCGGTCGCGCCGAGCGGCAGGTCGAGCACCGCGCGGAGGTGCTGCTCGAACTGGCTCGTGGTCGCCCCGTCGATCGTCCAGTGGCCGGTGTTGTGCGGCCGCATCGCGAGCTCGTTGACGAGGATGCGCTCGTCGGCCGTCTGGAACAGCTCGACGGCGAGCACGCCGGTGACGCCGAGTTCCTCCGCGATGC
The DNA here is from genome assembly GCF_030362975.1 of Curtobacterium subtropicum. Taxonomy (NCBI): domain Bacteria; kingdom Bacillati; phylum Actinomycetota; class Actinomycetes; order Micrococcales; family Microbacteriaceae; genus Curtobacterium; species Curtobacterium subtropicum. The sequence continues at coordinate 108,177 of NZ_JAUCMM010000006.1, read as the reverse complement.
GGACCGCGAGCGACTCGGCCGCGTCGGCGAGCCGTCCGGCGCTGGCGGGGGCCGGGGCGATCACCTCGGCGCAGACGCCGTCACGCTGGACCGTCTCGACGAGCGGCCAGGCGACGATCTCGCCGGAGGGGCGGCGCGCGACCGACTGGGCCAGTTCGCGGGTGAACGGCACGAGCTCCTCGACGAGCAGCGCCTGGTCGGAGCCGGACTCGGCGACCGCAGCGAACCAGTCGTCGACGTCCGAGGCGTCGGAGACCACCCGCACGCCCTTGCCGTCGTAGCCGCCACGAGCGGTCTTGACGACGGCCCGACCGCCGTGGTCGGCGAGGAAGGCACCGAGTTCCCCGGCGTCGCGCACGGCGGCCCAGTCCGGCACCGGCAGTCCGAGGTCGCTCAGCCGCTGCCGCATGACGATCTTGTCCTGCGCGACCGCGAGCGCGTCCGGCCCGGGGTGCACGGCGACCCCGGCCTCGACGAGGCCCCGGAGGACGTCCTGCGGCACGTGCTCGTGGTCGAAGGTGACCGCGTCGACGTCGCGGGCGAAGGCGAGGACGGTGTCGAGGTCGTGGTAATCGCCCTCGGCGGTCGCCGCGATGGCCGCCGACATGCCCGGGCCCTCGGCGAGGACGCGGATGTCGAGACCGAGCTCGACCGCAGCAGGGACCATCATCCGGGCGAGCTGTCCGCCACCGACGACTCCGACACGCAAGGCCATGCTGTGTGTTCCTTCCGCCGCTCCCACCGGTCGGTGAGAGCACGCTGTCTACAATCGAGGTCCTGCCGGTCGCCGACCGGCGTGCGCCGGGAACCGCCCGGACATCCACAACTCTACGGACCTTGGAGACGACGTGCGGCGACTCATCGCGCAGCTGGCCCGGTTCGGAGTCGTCGGGGCCGTGGGCTTCGTCGTCGACTTCAGCGTGTTCAACCTGCTGCGCGCCACCGTGCTCTCCCCCGACGAGGTGCACTCGGGGCCCTTCTGGGCGAAGGTGGTCTCGACCGTCATCGCCATCGCCGTGAACTGGTTGGGCAACCGGTACTGGACCTTCCGCCACCAGCGTCGGTCGGTCGCGGCGCGGGAGGGCGTGGAGTTCCTCGTCGTCTCGCTCGGCGGCATGGCGATCTCGCTCGGCTGCCTCGGGATCTCCCACTACGTGCTCGGGTTCACCTCGGCGTTCGCGGACAACGTGTCCGGCAACGTGATCGGGCTCCTGCTGGGCACCGCCTTCCGCTTCTGGCTCTACAAGGTGTGGGTCTACCACCCCGACCGCGTGCAGCAGGAGGCCGAGCGCACGGACGTCACCGAGGACGCCCGACTCCCGCACGAGGTCTGAACCGCCGCGGAGCCGCCCCTCACGGCGCCGTCCGTAGGATGGCCCGATGCGTTCCGGACCGACCGCCGAGCCCCACGGGGACACCGCCGAGGGCGACACCGCAGGACGGGCCGGGGCGCTCCGCCCGCGCCGACGGCTCCTCGTCCTCGCGTCGACGTTCCCAGCCCGACCGGACGACGGCGTGCCCGCGTTCGTGCTCGACCTCGCGCGGCACGAGGCCGAGGAGTTCGACACCGTCGTGCTCACGCCCCGGGTACCGGGAGCCGCGGCGGACGAGGTCGTCGACGGTGTCCGTGTCGTGCGCTACCCGTACTTCCCGCGACGCTTCGAGGACCTCGCCGACGGGGCGATCCTCGACAACCTCCGGGCCCGTCGCAGCCGCGTCCTGCAGGTCCCGGCCCTGCTCGCGGCGCAGTACCTGGCGGTCCGACGCGCGGTCCGGACGGGGGGACCGGACGTCGTGCACGCCCACTGGACCGTCCCGCAGGCGCTGGTCGCGACCCTGGCCGCACCGCGCGTGCCGATGGTCGTCACCACGCACGGCGGCGACGTCTACGCCCTGCGCGCCGCACCCCTGGTCCAGCTGAAGCGCTGGGTGCTGCGCCGGGCGGCGCACGTGACGACGGTGAACGGCGAGATGCGCGAGCGACTCACCGCGTGGGGCGTCCCCGAGTCGGGCACGAGCGTGGTGCCGATGGGTGTCGAACCCGGGCCGGCCGCAGCCGCGAGGGCGCGCACGGCTCGCGTCCCGGGACGCATCGTGGCGGTCGGGCGGCTCGTCGAGAAGAAGGGCTTCGCGGTGCTCCTGGACGCCCTCCGACGCATCGACGACGTCCCGTGGGAGGTGGTCGTCGTCGGCGACGGCCCGCTCCGCGCCGGGCTGGGACGCCGAGCAGCGGGGCTGCCGGTGACCTTCGCCGGCCAGCTCGGGAAGGACGAGGTCCTCGACGCGCTGGCGTCCGCCACGGTGGTGGCGATGCCGTCCGTCCCCGCGTCGAACGGGGACCAGGAGGGCCTCCCCGTGACGCTCCTCGAGGCGGCGGCCGTCGGGGCCGCGGTCGTCGCGAGCGACCTGCCCGGCATCCGTGACGTCGTCCACCACGACGTCTCCGGCCTGCTCGTGCCCCCCGGTGACGTGGACGCGCTGGCCGCGGCGCTGCGGCGCGCCCTCACCGACCGGGACGGGCGGGAGCGATGGCAGGCCGGAGCCGGACGGGCCGCCGAGCCGTACACGGGCGACCGCATCGGTGCGCGCTACCGCGCGGTCCTGCGGGCCGCAGCGGGGCAGCACCCCGACTGACCACCAGCACGACCGTCCGCGCACCGTCGCGCGGCAGCGCACGCACCGACCAGCAGCACGACCGTCAGCGCGGGCCCGGCGCGACCGTCAGCGCGGGCCCGGCGCGACCGTCAGCGCAGGCCCGGCGCGACCGTCAACGTGCCGTCGCGCCGGTCACCGCCCCATGCCGCGCACCGTGAACCCGGCGGCGGTCCACGCGTCGCGGTCGAGGCAGTTCCGGCCGTCGAGCACCACGGGCGCGGCCACCAGCTCGGCGACGACCCGCGGGTCCAGCTCACGGAACTCGGCCCACTCGGTCAGCACGAGCACGAGGTCGGCGTCGCGCAGCGCCTCGCCGGCCGAGTCGACGGTCGCGACCTCTGGGCGCACCCGGGCCGCGGTGTGGTTCGCCGCGGGGTCGTACGCCCGCACCGACGCACCGAGCTCGACGAGCCGCGCGGCGATGTCCAGCGCCGGGGAGTCGCGGACGTCGTCGGAGTTCGGCTTGAACGCGAGGCCGAGCACGGCCACGCGCCGTCCCTCGACGGAACCGCCGAGCAGCTCGCCGGCGAGGGTCACGACGTGTGCGCGACGCCGGAGGTTGATCGCGTCCACCTCGGCGAGGAACCCGAGGGACTGCCCCACGCCGAGTTCGTCCGCCCGCGCCTGGAACGCCCGGATGTCCTTCGGCAGGCACCCGCCACCGAACCCGAGTCCGGCGTTGAGGAACTTGCGGCCGATCCGGTCGTCGTGCCCGATGGCGTCGGCGAGCGCCGTGACGTCCGCTCCGGCGACCTCGGCGATCTCCGCCATCGCGTTGATGAACGAGATCTTGGTCGCGAGGAAGGCGTTCGCGCTGATCTTGACGAGCTCGCTGGTGGGCAGGTCGACGACGAGCCGTGGGATGCCGGCGGCGAGCGCCTGCGCGTAGACCTCGTCGAGGACGGCCACGGCACGCGCTCCGGCCTCGCCCGCCGGCACGCCGTACACGAACCGGTCGGGCGCGACGGTGTCCTGCACCGCGAAGCCCTCGCGGAGGAACTCGGGGTTCCACACGAGGGTCGCCTCGGGCTGGACCTCGCGCACGCGCTCGGCGAGCCGTGCAGCGGTCCCGACCGGGACGGTGGACTTGCCGACCACCAGGTCGCCGGGGGCGAGGTGCGGCAGGAGGTCCGTCACCGCGGCGTCGACGTGGGTCATGTCCGCCGCACCCGTCGGCCCCTGGGGTGTGCCGACGGCGAGGAAGTGCACGCGCGCACCGGCGACCCGGGCGGTGTCGGTCGTGAACTCGATGCGACCGGAGGCGAGCGCCTCGCCGAGGGTCTCGGGCAGTCCGGGCTCGAAGAACGGCGCCTGCCCCGCGGCGAGCTGTCCGATCTTCACCGGGTCGACGTCGACCGCGACGACCTCGTGTCCGAGCGTGGCCATGGAGGCGGCGTGCACGGCACCGAGGTACCCGCAGCCGATGACGGAGATGCGCACGGGACGACGCTACCCGACACCGTGGTCCGGCCCTGCCGGGACACGGCGATCATGAGGTGAACTCGGCTCCGGTCAGTACCCGCCGACGATCTCGTCCCAGTCCGGCTCCCGGTGCCGACGCCGGGCCTCGTGCGCCTCGACGAGGTCGTGCAGCACGGCCACCACGAGGTCCGCGTGCGGCACGTCCCCGAGCACCACGGGCGGCTCCTCACCCGGGAAGACGAGCACGTCGCCGGACCGCCACACCCCCTGCAGCCCACGGCGGCGCACCGTCACGTCGTACCCCCGCGAGTGCAGCAGCTCACGACGCGTGCGCGTGCCGAGGCCGTGCACCACGACGAGCCGCCGGGTGGTCACCACGTACCGCTCGGACATCCAGCGCAGCAGCGGGACGAGCCCACCGAGGACGACGAGCAGCACCGTGAGCCCGGCGACCACCGCGTTCAACCAGGCGAGCTGCGCGCGGAAGACGCCGAAGCCGAACCCGCCGGCGAGCGCGACGAGCACGACGAAGACCGCCGGCCGGACCAGCCGCCGTGCGTGCGGCCGGAGCCGCGCGACGACGCGTTCGGGCGGCGGCTCGGCGGTCATGCCGTCATGCATACCGCAGGTGGGTGAGGTCCCCCACCGCGACGCCCCTGGATCGTCCGTCCCGATCCCGGATCGTGATCCGACCGTCGTCGTCGACGCCGGTGACGTCGACCTCGTCGACGGTGCCGTCGGGCAGTTCCAGACGGACGCGGCGACCGATCGTGCCGCAGGCCGCGCGGACGCGGGACCGGACCACGTCGGCTCCGGGACCACCGGCGACCAGCGCGCCCACCGCCTCCAGGACGGCCGCGGCCCAGACCGACAGGACCGCGTCCGCGAGCGTCACGGCGTCGTCACGCGCGCCCGCGACCGCGAGCGACGTGGACGTCGGCGTGGGCAACGCGTCCGCGGGGATGGTCAGGTTGACGCCGGCACCGACGACGACGCTGCCGTCGGGTGCGACCTGGCAGAGGATGCCGCAGACCTTGCGTCCGTCGACCAGCACGTCGTTCGGCCACTTCACCAGGACACGCGGCTCCGTCGCGGGGGTGCGGTCGGTCTCGGCGTCGTCGTCCGGACGGGAGGCCCGACCCGGCTCGTCGACGTCCGGCACCAGCGTGGACACCGCGTCGCGCATCGCGGTGCCGGCCACCAGGGGCAGCCACCCGCGGTCGCGGTCGTCCAGGTCGGCACGGACGAGCAGGCTCACCGCGAGCGTCTGCCCGGCCGGCGCGCTCCAGGAGCGGTCGAGGCGTCCGCGCCCGGCCGTCTGGTCGAGCGTGACCACGACGCTGCCGTGCGGCCGTCCACCTGCCACGGCCAGCAGGTCGGCGTTCGTGGAGCCGGTCCGCCCGACGGCATCGAACACCCCGCCCGCGGTCTCGACGGCGGCACGGGCACGCGGCAGGACGGGCGGGACGGGTGTGGACATGCACGCAAATCTACGGGCAGGAACCGTGGGGGTCCTCCAACCGGCCCCGTCCCGGCCGCCGGTAGGGTGAGCGGGTGACCACAGGAGACACCCCCGACCTCTCGACCACGGCCGGTCGCCTCGCGGACCTGCGCGACCGCTACCACGAGGCCGTGACCGCCGCGGGCGAGGCCGCCATCGCGAAGCAGCACGCGAAGGGCAAGGGCACCGCCCGCGAGCGCATCGAGCAGCTCCTCGACGAGAACTCCTTCGTCGAGTTCGACGAGTTCGTGCGCCACCGCACCACGTCGTTCGGCATGGACGCCAAGCGCCCGTACGGCGACGCCGTCGTGACCGGCGTCGGGACGATCCACGGCCGCAACGTCGCGGTCTACGCGCAGGACTTCACCGTGTTCGGCGGGTCGCTCGGCGAGGTCGCCGGCGAGAAGATCGTCAAGGTGATGCAGCACGCGCTGAAGACCGGCGTGCCGATCATCGGCATCCTCGACTCCGGCGGCGCCCGCATCCAGGAGGGCGTCGTCGCCCTGGGCAAGTACGGCGAGATCTTCCGGTTGAACACGCAGGCGTCCGGGGTCATCCCGCAGATCTCGATCGTGATGGGCCCGGCGGCCGGCGGCGCGGTGTACTCCCCCGCGCTCACCGACTTCGTGATCATGGTGGACAAGACGAGCCACATGTTCGTCACCGGCCCCGACGTCATCAAGACCGTCACCGGCGAGGACGTCGGCTTCGAGGAGCTCGGCGGCGCGCAGACCCACAACGCCGTCTCCGGTGTGGCGCACTACCTGGCCGAGGACGAGTCCGACGCCCTCGACTACGCGCGGTCGCTCGTCGGGTTCCTGCCGGACAACAACCTGTCCGACCCGCCGGCGTACGACGTCGCCCCGGAGCTCGAGACGACCGACGCCGACCACGAGCTCGACGTCGTCATCCCCGACTCGACGAACCAGCCGTACGACGTCACCACGATCGTCGAGCACATCGTCGACGACGGCGAGTTCCTCGAGGTCCAGCCGCTCTTCGCGCCGAACATCATGGTCGGCTTCGGTCGCGTCGAGGGCCGCACGGTCGGCATCATCGCGAACCAGCCGCAGGCGATGGCCGGCACGCTGAACATCGACGCCGGCGAGAAGGCCGCGCGCTTCGTCCGGTTCTGCGACGCGTTCGGCATCCCCATCCTGACGCTCGTCGACGTCCCCGGCTACCTGCCCGGGACCGACCAGGAGTGGACCGGTGTGATCCGCCGCGGCGCGAAGCTGCTGTACGCCTACGCCGAGGCGACCGTGCCGCTCGTCACCGTCATCACGCGCAAGGCCTACGGCGGCGCCTACATCGTCATGGGGTCGAAGCAGCTCGGCGCGGACATCAACCTGGCGTGGCCGACCGCCGAGATCGCGGTGATGGGCGGCCAGGGTGCCGTCAACATCCTCTACCGCGCCGAGATCAAGCGTGCCGAGGAAGCGGGCGAGGACGTCGCCGCGGTCCGCACCCGGCTCGCGAACGAGTACACGTACAACGTGGCGTCGCCGTACCTCGCGGCCGAGCGCGGTGAACTCGACGGCATCATCCAGCCGCACGCGACCCGCGTCTCGGTCATCAAGGCGCTGCGGGCACTCCGGGGGAAGCGCGCGTCGCTGCCGCCGAAGAAGCACGGGAACATCCCGCTCTGATGGGCAGGCACGCAGCACACGTCCCCGCTGACGCCGCGGTCCCCGAGGGGACGGCAGCGTCCACGCCGGACGGGACCACCGGTCCGGTCGTCGCGGACGTCCGCGTCGTCGCCGGCGACCCGTCGCCCGAGGAACTCGCGGCCGTCGTGGCCGTCCTCCAGCGACAGGCCGACGAGGCCGCTGCGCTCGGTCGGGCCGAGGTCACCGGGTCACCGCGTTCGGGCTGGGACGCGTCCGCTCGGGGCCTCCGCCGGCCGATCGAGCACGGGTACGGCGCCTGGAGCCGGTCCCTGCGCTGAGCCCGGCTGGGTTGCGGGGACCCGTACGTCATCCGCAGGACCCCCGTCGTCCATCGACGGGGGTCTTGTGCGTCCGGGGGTACCGGAGGCACGATGTACCCCTGTCGCACGACGCAACCCGGCCCGGGCCGCACGGTTGCACGGTGCACTTCCCGGTCGGTCTCCCCTCGATCGGGGGACAACGTCGCTGTTGCAGCACCGGATGTGCGCAATTTGTCCCCCATAATGACGACTGACACGGCCTCTCACCGGGGGCATCATTGTTCGTGTTCGGTGTCCTTCACAGAAGAACATCGTTGGTCGGTGGCCGACTAGGGTACGACGCCTCCGACCAGCTGCGAGCCAGGGCGACATTCGGGTTGTCGCTCAGGCTCGGGTCGTGAACGGGCCGGTCCCTCGGACCGGCCCGTTCCCCGTTTCCGGGACCCCGCCCTACCCCGGGTGCAGCCTCAGACCGCCGCGCGGCGCGGGATCTCGGTCCAGAGCACCACGGAGTCGTCCTCGTCCTCGTCGTCGTCGAGACCGGCACCGAGCGCCGCGGACTCGCTCGCGGCGGTGTCGAGTCGCAGCCCGACGATCGTGACCGCAGCGTCCGACCCCTCGGCCACCGTGCGGACGATGACGTTGTCCGCGTCCCGGGCACGACGCAGGGCGTCCGCGATCTCGGCGTGCACGCGGCGGAGGTCGTCCACCTCGAGGTCGTCGAGCCCGCCGTCGTCGTGCAGCTGCACCGTGGCGCCGCGACGCCGCAGGCGCATCACCTCGTCGCGCACGTCGTCCGACAGCAGGGACCGACCGCGGATCTCGTCGCGGATGGCCTGTTCGAGGTGCAGGCACTCCGACCGCTCGTCGTCGGTCAGGTCGCCGTCCCGTTCGATGACCCGCTCGAGCATCGGCAGCGCCATCCTCGTCGTCTGGCTCAGCCGGAACTGCCGCTCGAACACGTGCGCGTCCTGCGCGGCCTGCCAGTCCGCGGTCTCCTGCTCGGCGCGCAGGAACTCCTGCGTGGTCCGTGTGGCCCGGTCCATCGCCACGGCGAACCCGGTGGCGACCGCGACCCAGGTGAGGTTGCCGACCAGGCCCAGGTCGCCGAACGCTCCGGGGCCCGCCCAGACCACGACGAAGAGGGTGACGAACACGACCCCGGCCCAGGCGAAGGCCCGACGGCCCCGCACGACGAGCACGACCATGAGCGTGCCGACGGCGGCCACCCACCAGGTGGTCGAGTCGTTCTTGTCCGTCAGGTCGACCACCGGGGCGGCGATGACCGGCATGACCAGGGCGGTGGCGAGCGAGAAGCACGCGGCCCAGACGGGCAGGGGGCGGCCGGGGAGGAAGACCGCCACGCCGCTCGCAGCCGCGTAGAGCGCCATGCACGTGAGCACCGGGCCGACCTCGGTGACCGTCGCCAACGACGCCACGCCGAGGACGAGGTGGAAGACGGAGAACAGCGCGGCGAGCCCGATGGCGATGCCGGCGGGGAGCGAGACCCTCACGCCTGCGCCCCCGGGTGCCACTCGAGCCGGATCCGGGTGCCCGCGCCGGGGTTGCTCGCGACCACGGCCGTGCCACCCACGGCCTGGACACGTTCGATGATCGACCGACGCACGCCGAGGCGCGCGGTCGGGACCGCCCCGAGGTCGAAGCCGGCGCCGTCGTCCCCGACCTCCACGTGCACCGAAGCGCCGCGCTGCTCGACACGCACCCACCGGTCGACCTCGGGTCCGCCGGCGTGCTGCACGCTGTTCACCGACGCCTGCAGTGCCGCCGAGGCCAGCGCGTCGGCCACCGTCGCGGGCACCCGCATCCCACCGACCGGTGCGTCGCGGAGGTGCACCGGGGCCGCCAGCGCGCCCACCGCGGCGGTGATCCGCCCGCGGAGCTCGTGGACCGTCACCGGCGGGGCCTCGCCGGGCAGGTCCGCTGCGGCAGCGGCCAGGTGGTCGATCGCGTTCCGCGCCATCCGGGCGGCGAGCGCCTTGGCCTCGGGGCTGTGCGCGCGCGCTGCCGAGAGCAGCGTCGTCAGCACACTGTCGTGGACGATCGCGTCGACCTGCACGCGCTCGACCTCGGTGGCGTGCTCACGGATCGCGGACGAGTAGCGGCGGACCGCGGTGGCCTGTGCGGTGTCCACGGCAGCTGCGGCGCGGCGGAGGAGCACCGCGATGACCAGTACTCCGCCGCTGAGGATCGCCGTGTACACGCCCTGCAGGAACGCGCCCTGGCCGGCACCTCCGCCGACCGGGCTCAGGCGCACGACGACGTAGACGGCCGGGACGAGCGCGGTGTACACCGTCGCCCGCCACGGCGCGAAACCCATCGCCGCCGCGGTCGACGCCACCGTGCAGAACCACCACGGCCACGGGTACCGGTCGTCGGGGATCGGCCTGCTGACGATGAGCGGCCAGGTCACGAGCACGACGAGGAAGAGCAGGGCGCACACGATCTGCGCGACCTGGGCCAGGCGCTGGACGAACGCCGACACCCCCACGAACACCAGTGCGGCGCCGAACGCGACCGCCGTCACGGGTCCCCAGACCGGGTCGAGGTACGGCAGCTGTCCGACGACCAGCGGCGCGTAGACCGCGCCGTACCCGACCGCGGCGAGCGCGATGAGGATCGCGAAGAGCCGCTCGACGGACGCCTGCGTGATGGTCGGCCGGACACCGCGCAGCGGGTCGACCCCGAACGGCGCCGGGTCGACCGCTCCCGCACCGTCCGTCGGGGCCCCCGCGACACCGGTCGCCCGTGGCTCCGCGCCCGACGGACGGGCCGGTCCGGCCGTGGTGGCCATCGGGATCAGCGACCGTCGGTGTCGGGGTCGATGCCCGAGTCGAGCCCGGGCAGGATGCCGTCCTCCACCGCACGGCGCAGCAGGTCGACCTTCGTCGGAGCCGGTCGGCCGACCTCGACGTACTTCACGCGGATGCGGTCGAGGTACTCGCGCGCGGTCGAGTACCCGATGCCGAGCTGCTGGGCCGCGAGCTTGAGCGGCAGGCCCGAGGCGTAGAGGTGCAGGATCTCGCGCTCACGACGACCGAGCTGCGCCTTCGCGAAGTCCCGGTCGGCGTCGATCGCGCTCGCCCACTCGAGGTTGTTGAGCACGTCCCCGCGGGCGACGGTCGCGACGGCCGCCATCACGGTCTTCGTCGCGGACGACTTCGGGATGACCCCGGCTGCCCCTGCTGCCAGTGCCTCGCGCACGCTCGCGACGCGGTCGGCGATCGAGTGGACGAGCACCGCGGAACCGGTGCCCTGCACACCCTTCACGTTCGCGGTGACCGTCGAGCCGTCGCCGAGCGACAGGTCGAGCACGACGACGTCGACCTCGCGTCCCCCGAGCTGCGCGACGTACTCGGGGACGCTCGCGGCGGTGAGCACCACCTCGAAGCCCTCGTTCTGGCACGCTGCCTGGATGCCGAGCCGCACGGACTCGTGGTCGTCGACGATCGCGACGCGGACGGGCCTGGTCGCCAGTCCGGTCGCTCCGCTGCTGGTGTTCGTGTCTGCTGCCACGGTGGCCTCTCGTTCCGATGCACGCCCGGCCCCTGTCGCCGGGAGCGATCACCGACCAAGGATACCCAGGTCGGACCCAGACTCGGCGTTCTGGGACACCGTGTCACACAGTGGAGGGGACCACCGCACCGGGGCGGCGCAGGCGATCGGCACCAGGCCCGGTTCAGGCGAACGGCACCAGGCGCGCGACGGCCTCGAGGTGGTGGGTGTGCGGGAACAGGTCGAACGCCCGCAGCGCCTCGAGCCGGTACCCGAGGTCCGCGAAGGTCGCGACGTCCCGCGCCAGGGCGACGGGGTCGCAGGCGACGTAGACGACCTGCGCGGGCTGCAGCGCGGCGATCTGCACGACGACCTCGCGACCGGCACCCGAGCGCGGCGGGTCGAGCACGACGGTACCGGCGCGGAAGCGCTGCAGCTCGGGCCGGGACGCGTCCGCGGCCGTCCTGGCGAGCCAGCGGTCCACCCGAGCGGTCTCGGCGCGGGCGCCGATCCACTCCGCCAGGTTCTCCTGCGCGTGCTCGGTGGCCCGGGGCGCGCTCTCGACGCTCGTGATCCGGGCCTTCGGGCCGACGACGTCGCCGAGCGCCGCGGCGAGCAGTCCGACGCCGCCGTACAGGTCGAGGTGCTGCCCCTCCGGGTCGAGCCGGTCGCGGTCGACCAGGTCCTGCACCGCCGCGGTCAGCACGGCCGGAGCCTGGCGGTGCACCTGCCAGAAGCCGTTGTCGTCGACGGTGAACGAGCGCTCCCCCACGACCTCGGTCACGACGGTGGGCTTCTGCTCGTCGATCACGAGTCGCGCACCCTCGGCACCGCTCGGTGCCAGGACGTCGACGACGCTCGAGCCCGGCATCGCTCCGCGGTCGAGCGGCGCGCTCTCCTGCACGACCCGTGTCGCGAGCGGGAGCGAGGCCACCGGCACCACCGTGTGGGAGCGCGCGGCGAACGGGCCGGCCGTGCCGTCCTCGTCGACCTGCAGCCGGACGCGCGTGCGCCAGCCGAGGCCGTTCACCTCGTCGTCGCCGGGGGCGGCCTCGACCACGACGTCGCGCCCGAGCACCTCGGTCAGGTCCGTGCGGGCGAAGCGCGAGAACGCGTCGACCAGCACGTCGTGCTTCAGCGTCCGCTGGTGCGGCAGGGCGATGTGCCCGAACTCGGCCCCGCCGGCGCGGACGGCCGGGTCGCGGTCGAGGGCGGCCTCGGGCCAGACGTGGTCGACGCGGTGCTCGCTCGGGGTCAGGACGGACACCGTGTCCGCGCGCCAGAACGACTTCTTGCGGTCCTCGGTGACCCGCGCCACGACGCGCTCACCCGGTACCGCGTCCGAGACGAAGACCACGCGCCCCTCGTGCCGTGCCACCGAGATGCCGCCGTGGGCGATCCCGGTGACGTCGAGTTCGAGCAGCGTTCCGACGGATTCACCCATGGTTCGATGTTCCCATGCGCCTGTACCTCGCGAGTACCTCCCCCGCCCGCCGTGCCCTCCTGGCGCAGACCGGCATCGAGCCGGTGCTCGTCGCACCGGGGGTGGACGAGGACGCCGCGGTCGACGCCGCCCGCGCCGAGCTCGGCCGGGAGCTCACGGGTCCGGAGCTCGTCGGGCTCCTCGCGGTCGCCAAGGCGGACGCGGTCGCCGACGCCCGGATCGCCGGGTCCGCCGTCGACGGCTTCGTGTTCGGCGGCGACTCCGCGTTCGAGGTCGACGGGGTGCTGCACGGCAAACCGCACGACCCCGAGGTCGCCAGGGACCGGTGGCGGCAGATGCTCGCCGCGGGCGGCGGCACCCTGTGGAGCGGCCACTGCGTCGTGGACCGGCGGCTGGACCGCGGGGTCGACACGGCTGCCGACGCGGCCACCGACCGGCCTGGAGGCGCGGGGCGGGCGGGCACCGTGCCTCCCGTCCGGCGGGTGGACGCGTCGGGCGGCGGGCCGCTCGGCATCGCCGGCCACCTCGGCGACGTCGCGCCCGGTGGGTCCACGCTGGTCGCCGCCGGTGACCACGTCGTCGCGGTGGACAGCGCGGTGCTGACCTTCGCCGAGGACGTGTCCGCCGACGAGATCGACGCCTACGTGGCGACGGGCGAGCCGCTCGAGGTCGCGGGTGCCTTCACGATCGACGGGCGGGCCGCCGCCTACATCACCCGCATCGACGGAGCACCGTCCGCCGTGGTCGGGCTGTCGCTGCCGGTGCTGCGGTCGATGCTGCTCCGCGGCTTCGGTGTCGCCTGGCACGATCTGTGGGCTCTGTAGACATCCACACTGCTCGGCCCTGTTTCTTTGTACGTGCCGGTCAAATCCGGCCGCCGCTGCACGAATACGCTGACGTACCATGCCCCGTATCAGCAAGGTCCTCATCGCGAACCGCGGCGAGATCGCCGTCCGCATCATCCGCGCGGCTCGCGACGCTGGCAAGGCCTCGGTCGCGGTGTACGCCGACCAGGACCGCGACGCCCTCCACGCCCGTCTCGCCGACGAGGCCTACGCGCTGAACGGCACCACGAGCGCCGACACGTACCTCGTCATCGACAAGATCATCTCGGTGGCTCGTCGCTCCGGCGCGGACGCCGTGCACCCGGGCTACGGCTTCCTCGCCGAGAACGCCGACTTCGCCCGTGCCGTCATCGACGCCGGGCTCACCTGGATCGGCCCGTCGCCGGAGTCGATCGAGCAGCTCGGCGACAAGGTCTCCGCGCGTCACGTCGCCGAGAAGGTCGGCGCGCCGCTCGCGCCGGGCACCATCGAGCCCGTCGCGGACGCCGCCGAGGTCATCGCGTTCGCGGACGAGGTCGGGCTGCCGGTCGCCATCAAGGCGGCCTTCGGCGGCGGCGGCCGTGGTCTGAAGGTCGCCCGGACGCGCGACGAGGTCGCCGCACAGTTCGAGTCGGCGACGCGCGAGGCCATCGCTGCCTTCGGTCGGGGCGAGTGCTTCGTGGAGAAGTACCTCGACAAGCCGCGCCACGTCGAGACGCAGTGCCTGGCCGACGAGCACGGCAACGTCGTCGTCGTCTCGACCCGCGACTGCTCGCTGCAGCGCCGCCACCAGAAGCTGGTGGAGGAGGCGCCCGCGCCCTACCTGACGGCGTCGCAGACCGAGCGGCTGTACGAGTCGTCGAAGGCGATCCTGCGCGAGGTCGGGTACGTCGGTGCCGGCACGTGCGAGTTCCTCATCGGCGCCGACGGCACGGTGTCGTTCCTCGAGGTGAACACCCGCCTGCAGGTCGAGCACTGCGTCTCGGAGGAGGTCACGGGCATCGACCTCGTCCGTGAGCAGTTCCGCATCGCCGAGGGCGGCACGCTCGACTACGACGACCCCGCCCCGCGCGGCCACTCGTTCGAGTTCCGCATCAACGGCGAGGACCCGGGTCGCAACTTCTTCCCGGCACCCGGCCCCGTGCACGCCTTCACCGCCCCCTCGGGCCCCGGCGTCCGCGTCGACTCCGGCGTGGTGTCGGGCGACGTCGTCTCCGGCTCGTTCGACTCGATGCTCGCGAAGCTGATCGTCACGGGCGCCACGCGCGAGGAGGCGCTCGAGCGGTCGCGTCGAGCCCTGGCGGAGTTCGAGGTCACCGGTCTGCCGACCGTGCTGCCGTTCCACCGTGCGGTCGTGTCCGACCCCGCGTTCGCGACGGACGACGAGACGCCGTTCTCCGTCTACACGCAGTGGATCGAGACGGACTTCCAGAACGACATCCCGGCGTGGAGCGGCTCCCCCGAGGAACTCCCCGCCCCGGCCGCGCGGGAGAGCGTCGTGGTCGAGGTCCAGGGCAAGCGCATCGAGGTCACCATGCCCTCGATCGTCGGCGGTGGCGCCGCCGGTGCCTCCGGTCGTCGTCCCGCCGGTCCCTCCGCTCCCCCGAAGCGCCGTTCGTCCGGCGTGAAGGGCGGGCTCGCCTCCTCGGGCTCGGTGACGTCGCCGATGCAGGCCACCGTGGTGAAGCTCGCGGTCGCCGAGGGCGACACCGTGGTGAAGGGCGACCTGCTCGTCGTCCTCGAGGCCATGAAGATGGAGCAGCCCGTCCAGGCCCCGCGCGACGGTGTCGTGACCGGCCTGAACGCCCCCGTCGGCCAGACGGTCTCGTCCGGCCACGTGCTGCTCGAGCTCGCGTAGCTCTGTTCTTCCCCTCGGAATCAGGTTCCGGACACAGCACCGCGGAGTTCCGCGGTGCTGTGTCCGTTCCAGAGTGTGCGGAGCGCTCGGGGTTCACCACGACGGCGTCCGGTCGACCCCTCGAGGCACCGGCAGCCCGGCTCGAGCCAGGATCTGCGGGGCGCGCCCTCCGGGCATGACGTCGCGCCAGGTCGCCCGCGCCACGCGCTCGACCTCGGGGAAGGACCGGACAGCATCCTCGCGGAGCTTCTCATCGACGATGACCTGGTCCGCCGACCGTCCACCGCGGAGTGCACGGTCCCGGTACTTCGCCAGGCCGTCGAACTCGACCACCACGCCCTGCTCCGGGAACCAGAAGTCGACTCGGGCGACGACGTGACCGCCGAGGCTGAACTCGTGTTGGAGGACCGGTGTGGGAAGACCGAGGTCGTGGACGACGAGATTTGTCAGGCTCTCCCCCGGTGACTCCGTGCGCGCGTCGGCGATGCCGATCAGGCGGCTCGCGCGGGCCTTGCCCCGACGGACGGGGCGACGGTCGAGCGCAGCGACCAGTGTCCGTCGTTCCACTCCCTGCCGGAGCACAGCGTCGAGTACGACGATCGCGTGACCGCGATCGCACCGCAGCGCGATGTCCACCGCGGTCTCGACGAGATCGGTCGTCCGGACACCGTCGATGTCGACGGCGCCCACTGTGCGGCCCCGAGCGGGGACCTTGTCGCTGAACCGCAGCCGTTGTGACCGGTCCCGTGTCGGATCGGTGAGCAGCACACGCTCGGGCAACGGTCCGAACCACGGCAGTCCGTGCATCACGACCGCCGACTGGTGCGAGACGATCGGGCCCGGCCGGGATCGCGCCGTCACGGCATCGATCCGAGCCCGGTGCCGTGTGGCTTCCGACGCGGCTTCGAACGCCTCTGCTGACGTGGTGATGCCGTAGCCGACGCGGACGTGTTCACCCGTCCGGAGTCGTCTGCGGCGTGCCCGTGCTGCGGCGTCGTCGGCGGGCGTACGTGTCAGTGTGAGGCGTTCCATGGTCGCATCGTGCCCAGGGCCCGCGGTCGTTCCAGCGGTCGAGCTCGCGACCGGTGGATCGATGCGCTCGGAACGTCCCTGTGCAGGACCATCTGAGCTGTCGATGTGGGCGTCGACCGAGTACCGAAGACCGCGGAACGGACACAGCACCGCGAAGAAGCGCGGTGCTGTGTCCGGAACCAGGTTCCGCGCCGCCGGCCGGAGCCGGCAGGCCGCGCGCTACGACACGCGCGGGCGCACGTCGGCGGCGAGGGCGTCGACGAGCGCCTGGGCCTGGGCAGGGGTGCTCGCCACGGTGTCGATGTAGACCTTCACCTTCGGCTCGGTGCCGCTCGGGCGGACGATGACCCGCGCACCACCCTCGAGGTCGTAGCGCAGGATGTCGGACGGCGGGAAGCCCGCGACCCCGTCCGAGTAGTCGGTCACGCCCGTGACGTCGAGGCCACCGAGCGACGAGGGCGCCGACGACCGCAGGGCCGCCATGACCTCCCCGATGCGCGACAGATCGTCCACACGGGTCGACACCTGGCCCGACGCGAACGCCCCGAACTCGGCGGCGAACGCGTCGAGCTGGTCGGCGATCGTCCGCCCCTCCGCCGCCAGGGACACGGCGAGGTCGAGCAGCGCCAGGGCCGCCGAGATGCCGTCCTTGTCACGGACCACCGCCGGGTCGACGAGGTAGCCCAGGGCCTCCTCGTACCCGAACACCAACCCGGGCACGCGCGACACCCACTTGAAGCCGGTCAGCGTGTCGCGGTACTCGAGCCCGTACCGCTCGGCCACGCGGGACAGCGCCGGCGACGACACGATCGACGCGGCGAGCGCGCCCGAGGCCTCCGGCGATCCGGCGGCGAAGGCCGCGGCCGCACGCCAGCCGAGCAGCCACCCGACCTCGTTGCCGGACAGGCGACGGAAGGACCCGGCACCGTCCGGGATCGCGAGCGCGAGCCGGTCGGCGTCGGGGTCGTTCGCGATGACCAGGTCGGCTCCGACGGCGACGCCCCGCGCGACCGACAGGTCCATCGCGCCGGGCTCCTCCGGGTTCGGGAACGACACGGTGGGGAACGCCCCGTCCGGCTCGATCTGCTCGGGGACGACGAGCGGCTCCGCGAAGCCCGCGGCGGCGAACACCGCGCGTGCGGTCTCCCACCCGACCCCGTGCATCGCCGTGTAGACGACCTTCGGCTGCGCGTCGGCCGGGAGGCGCGGGGCCGGCACCGTCGCGGCCGTCGCGTCCACGTACGCCTGCACCAGGGCGTCACCCGCCACCGTGTAGTCGGTCGCGCGCACGAGGTCGCGGACGTCGCCGGCGGCGACCGCGTCGATCGCCGCGGCGATCTCGCCGTCGACCGGCGGGACGATCTGGGAGCCGTCGTCCCCGCCGCCGAGGTAGACCTTGTAGCCGTTGTCCCGCGGCGGGTTGTGGCTGGCGGTCACCATCACACCCGCGCCGACACCGAGGTGGCGGACGGCGAACGCGAGCACCGGGGTGGGCAGCGCCGACGGCAGCAGGGTGACCTCGAGCCCGAGGCCACGCATGACCTCGGCGGAGTCGCGGGCGAAGACGTCCGAGTTGACCCGGCCGTCGTACCCGATCACGACACTGCGGTCGCGCCCGGTGTCGATCAGGAACCGTGCGAGACCGGCGGCGGCCTGCGTCACGACGACGCGGTTCATCCGCTGCGGACCGGCGCCGAGCTCGGCGCGGAGCCCCGCGGTGCCGAATGCCAACCGGCCGGAGAAGCGCTCGCGCAGCGACGCGACCGCGGCCGCGTCCACGGGGTCGCCCGTGGCGGCGGCGACGAGCGCCTCCAACTCGGTGCGGGTCTCGTCGTCCGGGTCCTGCTCCGACCAGGACCTGGCGGCGGTGAGCACGGCCTCCAGACCGTCAGCAGCGGCGCCGTCCGCCACGGGCTCGGCCCCCTCACCGAGGTCGCCGTCCGCGATCGCGCCGTCCGAGGCGCCCTCGTGCCGGGTCACAGCGCCGCCACCACGCGGGCGAGGAGGTCGGCGATGATCGGCTCGGCCTCGCGCCCGGCCTCGAGGACCTCGGCGTGCGAGAGCGGGGTCTTCTGGATGCCCGCGGCGAGGTTCGTGATGAGGGAGAAGCCGAGGACCTCCATGCCGGCCTGGCGGGCGGCGATCGCCTCGAGCGCGGTCGACATGCCGACGATGTGCCCGCCGATGGTCTTCGCCATCTGGACCTCGGCCGGGGTCTCGTAGTGCGGGCCGCGGAACTGCGTGTAGACGCCCTCGTCGAGGGTCGGGTCGATCGACTTCGCGACCGCGCGCAGACGCGCCGAGTACAGGTCGGTCAGGTCGACGAAGGTGGCACCCTCGAGCGGGCTGTCCGCCGTCAGGTTGATGTGGTCGCTGATGAGGACCGGGGTGCCCGGCTTCCAGTGCTCCTTGATGCCGCCGGCACCGTTCGTGAGCACCATGACCGACGCCCCCGTCGCCGCAGCGGTGCGGACGCTGTGCACCACGCGGCGGACGCCGTGGTTCTCGTAGTAGTGGGTCCGCGCACCGATGACGAGTGCGTGCCGACCGTCCTGCAGGCGGATCGAGCGGACCGTGCCGGAGTGGCCGGGCACCGCCGAGGCGCTGAAGCCGGGGACCTCGGCCGCGGGGATCTCGGACACCGTCTCGCCGATGATGTCGGCGGCCTTGCCCCAGCCGGAGCCCAGGGTCAGGGCGATGTCGTGCCGCTCGATGCCGGACCGATCGGCGATGACGGCGGCGGCGTCGCGGGCGACCTCGAACGGGTCGGCGGCGGGGTCGTTCAGCGGGTTCTCCGTGCTCATGCCCCAACTCTAGAGGCAGCGTCGGGAGCCGCTCAGTGCTCCCCGAGCGCCCGGTCCACCGCGGCGGTGATCTCGCCCTGGTCGAAGTGGTTCCGGATCACGATGACCTCGGCGTAGGTGTCCCCGATCGCCGCGACGAACTCCTGGCTGGTGAGGATCACGTTGGCGTCCTCGGCGACGGCGCGCACCGAGGCGACGTCCGCCGCGACGACCGACGCCGAGAGTCCGAGCGCATCGAGGGCCTTCTCGGCGTTCACCTTGAGGATGCCGCTCGACCCGATCCCCGCACCGCAGATCGTCACGATCTTCACGCCGACACCCCCATGATCGTCCGGACCTCGTCCGCCGACGTCGCTGCCGCGAGCCGAGCGGTCACGGTGTCGTCGTTGAAGGTGTTCGCGATGTCGCCGATGGACTCGAGGTGCGTGCCGACCTCGGCGACGGCGAGCCCGAGCACGACCGACACCGGGTCGTTGTGCGGGTGTCCGAACGACACCGGTTCCCGCAGCGTCACGACGGCCAACCCGTCACGCAGCACCGAGGGGCCCGGCCGGGCGTGCGCGAACGCGAGCCCGGGCGAGATGACGATGTACGGTCCGTGCTCCTCGACCAGGTCGATCATCGCGTCCGTGTAGGGCGGCGTCGCGGCGCCCGAGGTCACGAGCGCACCACCGGCGAGCCGGAGCGCGTCGCGCCACGAGGACGCGCTCGCCCCGAGCACGACGGCGTCGTCCGGCAGCGGCGGGAGGGACATCGCTACGCCTCCTGGTGTCCGGCCGTGATGGTCGCGATGATCTCCTCGCGGTCCTCGAGCGGCAGGAACGAGCCGAGCGCGGCGTTGATCTGGAACGCGGCGAGGTCGTCGAGGTCGTAGCCGAAGGTGCCGGCGAGGAGCGCGAGCTCCTTCGACAGCGAGGTGTTGCTCATCAGACGGTTGTCGGTGTTCACGGTGACGCGGAAGCCGAGCTGGTACAGCACGTCGAACGGGTGGTCGGCGAGGTCGTCGCCCCACGCGGCGATCGCACCGGTCTGCAGGTTCGACTGCGGCGCGACCTCGAGCGGGATCTCGCGGTCGCGGACCCACGACGCGACCTCGCCGAGCGACGCGAGCGTGGAGCCGTCACCGGCGTCGGACAGCGTGATGTCCTCGAAGATCCGGACACCGTGCCCGAGGCGGAGCGCACGGCCGTCGACCAGCGCCGAGCGGATCGACGCGAGCCCGTCGGCCTCGCCCGCGTGGACGGTCACCGGGAACAGCTCCGACGCCAGGTACTCGAACGCCGCGCGGTGGTTCGCCGGCGGGAAGCCGGCCTCGGCCCCTGCGATGTCGAAGCCGACCACACCGCGGTCGCGGTGCCGGACGGCGAGCTCGGCGATCTCGAGGGACCGGTCGGCGTGCCGCATCGCGGTGACGAGCTGGCCGATCCGGATCGAGCCGCCGGCGGCGTCCACGGCCTCCTCGATGCCGGCCTGCACCGCCTCGACGGTCTGGTCGAGCGACAGCCCGCCCCGCAGGTGCTGCTCCGGCGCCCAACGGATCTCGCCGTAGACGACGCCGTCGGCGACGAGGTCCTCGACGAACTCCTTCGCGACGCGGTGCAGCTGCGGTGCGGTCTGCATCACCGAGGTGGTCACGTCGAAGGTCTTCAGGTACTCGACGAGCGAACCGCTGTTCGACTGCTCGGCGAACCACGTCCCCAGTGCACCGGGGTCCGTCACCGGCAGCTCGATGCCCGCCTGGTCCGCCAGGTCGACGATCGTCGCGGGGCGCAGGCCGCCGTCGAGGTGGTCGTGCAGCGACACCTTGGGCAGGTCGTCGATGACCGCTCCGGCGTCGGGCAGGCGGTGGGTGGGGGCGTCGGCGCTCATGGTCCCAGGCTATCGGTGGTCGCCGACGCCGCGTCCGTACCTGTGCACAACAGACCGCCGGACGGACTGGAGGCTCCCCACAGCCGTGCGAGGAGCCTCCGGTCGTCGACGTGGCCGGGTCGCGGCCGTGGCGCTCAGCCCGTGATGCGCTCGCGCACGATCGGTCCGCGCTCGGGCGCGGTCGACCCGATCGCCCAGGCGCCCTCGAGTGACTCCAGCGCCCGGTCGAACCGTGCCGGCTCGTCCGTGTGGAGTGTCCAGAGCGGCTGTCCCGCGGTGACGGTGTCGCCCGGCTTGACGTGCAGCTCGATGCCGGCGCCGGCCTGCACCGGGTCCTGCGCACGGGCCCGACCGGCACCGAGACGCCACGCGGCGATCCCGAACGGCAGGGCGTCCTGCTGCACGAGCACCCCGGACTCGGCGGCGGTGACGACGTGCTGCTCCCGCGCGACCGGCAGGTCGGCCGCGGGGTCGCCGCCCTGTGCCGCGATCATCCGGCGCCAGGTGTCCATCGCCCGGCCGTCGGCCAGCGCGGCCGCGGGGTCGGCGTCCGGCAGGCCGGCGAGCCGCAGCATCTCCTCCGCCAGCGAGACGGTCAGCGCCACCACGTCGGACGGCCCGCCGCCGGCCAGCACCTCGACGGACTCGCGGACCTCGAGCGCGTTGCCGATCGTCAGCCCGAGCGGGACCTCCATGTCGGTGAGCAGCGCCGAGGTCGCGACGCCGGCATCGTTCCCGAGGTCGACCATCGTCTGCGCGAGCTCCTTCGACGCCTCGTACGTCGGCATGAAGGCACCCGAGCCGAACTTGACGTCGAGCACGAGCGCGCCCGTGCCCTCAGCGATCTTCTTCGACATGATGCTCGACGCGATGAGCGGGATGCACTCGACGGTGCCGGTGATGTCCCGGAGTGCGTAGAGCTTCTTGTCGGCCGGGGCGAGCCCGGAGCCCGCGGCGCAGATGACCGCGCCCACCTCCGACAGCACCTGCATCATGCGGTCGTTCGAGATCGACGCCTGCCACCCCGGGATCGACTCGAGCTTGTCGAGCGTGCCGCCGGTGTGGCCGAGCCCGCGCCCGGACAGCTGCGGGACCGCCACGCCGAACGACGCCACGAGCGGCGCGAGCGGCAGCGTGATCTTGTCCCCGACGCCACCCGTTGAGTGCTTGTCCACCGTGGTCTTGCCGAGCGAGCCGAACGACATCCGCTCCCCCGACGCGATCATCGCGAGGGTCAGGTCCTTGATCTCCCGGCGCTCCATGCCGTTCAGGAAGATCGCCATCGCCAGGGCCGCCATCTGCGGGTCCTCGACGTAGCCGCGCGTGTAGGCGTCGACGAGCCAGTCGATCTCGGGGGTGCTCAGCGCATCGCCGGACCGCTTGGCGCGGATGAGGTCGACGGTGTCGAAGGGCTCGACGGCCATGTGATCAGTGCTCCTGCTGGTAGGTGGCGAGGGTGCGCGGCCCGAACGCGTCGGGCAGCACCTGGTCGATCGTGCGGATGCCCGACACCGTCTCGAGGAGCATGCCCTCGGTCGAGTGCTCGAACAGCAGCTGCCGGCACCGGCCGCACGGCATGAGCGTCGCGCCGTCGCCGTCCACGCACGTGAACGCGACGAGCTTGCCGCCGCCGGTCATGTGCAGCTGCGACACGAGCGAGCACTCGGCGCACAGGGTCACCCCGTACGACGCGTTCTCGACGTTGCAGCCCGAGACGATCCGTCCGTCGTCGGTGAGCGCCGCGGCGCCCACCGGGAACGACGAGTACGGCGCGTAGGCGCGCCGCATCGCGGCGGTCGCCGCCTCGCGCAGGGCGGTCCAGTCCACGTCGACGCTCGCGTCGACGGCGCCGGTGTCCGTGTCGCTGTCGGTGTCGGTGTCGGCCTGGAGGCTCGTGGCCGGGTCCGTCCAGGACGGCTCGCCGGTCACGGGGTCGGTGGCAACCGTGTGGTCACCTGCGGGGTTCGTGTCGGTCATGTGCCGTGCCTCCCGTCCGTCAGCTCTTGGTGTACGGCTTGCCGGCGGCCGCCGGTCCGCGCGACTGCCCGACCAGGCCGGCGACCGCGAAGATCGTGACGACGTAGGGCAGCATGAGCAGGAACTCGCTCGGCACCGGCGAACCGACCGCGGCGAGCGTGTTCTGCAGGTTCGAGGCGAAGCCGAACAGCAGCGCCGCGAGGGTCGCGCGGACCGGGTCCCAGCGACCGAAGATGACCGCCGCGAGCGCGATGTAGCCGGCGCCCGCGGTCATGTCCTTCGTGAAGCCGCCCGCCGCGTCGAGCGTGAAGTACGCACCGCCGAGACCGGCGACCGCGCCCGCGATCGAGACGTTCCAGAACCGGGTCCTGGCGACGTTGATGCCGACGGTGTCCGCGGCCTGCGGGTGCTCGCCGACAGCCCGGAGGCGCAGGCCCCAGCGGGTCTTGAACAACCCGAACGTGACGACCGCGACGGCGACGTACGCCAGGTAGACCACGACCGTCTGCTCGAAGAAGATCGGACCGATGACCGGGATCTGGTGCAGCACCGGGACGTCGAACTTCGGGAAGCGGATGCCGACGTTGAGCGTCTGCTGGTTCGGCGAGAGCACCTGCGAGTACAGGAAGCCGGTCAGGCCGGAGATGAACGCGTTGATGACGACACCGACGATGACCTGGTCGACGAGGTACTTGATGCTGAAGGCCGCGAGGACGAACGACACCAGCACACCGGCGATCAGCGCGCCGACCAGGCCGACCCACGCCGAGCCGGTGAGCGAGGCGATCATCGCCGAGGTGAACGCCCCGGCGAGGAACTGGCCCTCGATCGCGATGTTCACGACACCGACTCGCTCGGAGATCACACCGCCGAGGGCACCGAACACGAGCGGGACGCTGAGGCTCAGGGCGCCGACGAGCATGCCGGGGATGGTGATCGAGTCGCCCGCCACGGCCCAGCTCAGGAAGCCGACGACGAACACGAGCGCGAACAGGGCGGTCACCCACAGCGGGACACGGCGGGACCCACGGGTCTCGACGATCGCGTACACCGTCGCGATCGCGAGGAGGACGATGACGACCACACCGGTCGCCGCGGCCGGCAGCGGGACGTTCGGCAGCGCGAAGAAGTCACCGGACGTGGACAGGCGGAAGGTCGCCGTGCCGCCTCGACGGGCGAAGCCGAACAGCACGAGCGCCAGCAGTGTGAAGACGCCGAACGCGATCGGGAGCTTCCAGCTCCTGGTGGTCTCGACGGGCCGGTCGGCGGGCAGTGCCGGGGCTGCGGTGGGGCTGAGGGTGCTCATGCGGCGACCGCCTTCCTGCTGGACTTCGTGCGGACGCGGCGACGCGCGCCGGGCTGCGGGATCCGGAAGATCGCGCGGACCAGCGGCGGGGCTGCGATGAAGAGGACGATGAGGGCCTGGATCACGCCGACGATGTCGATCGGGATGCCGTTCGCGGCCTGCATGGCGTAGCCGCCGTTCTTCAGGACACCGAAGAGGATGGCGGCCCAGAAGACACCCCACGGCTTCGAGCGACCCAGCAGTGCCACGGTGATCGCGTCGAAGCCGATGCCGGCGTCGATGCCCGAGGTGAAGCCCGAGGTGACGGCGCCCTGCACCTGGTACGCACCGGCGATGCCGACGAGGGCACCGGAGATGACGAGCACCCAGATGGTGAGCGCGGGCACGCTCATGCCGGCGACGCGAGCCGCCCGCGGGTTCTCACCGATCGTGCGGAACCGGAAGCCGAGCGACGACTTGTTGACGAGCCACCACACGACGACGACCGCGATGATCGCCACGATGAACCCGAGGTTGATGCCGTAGCGCGCGCCGAAGAGCGACGGGAACACCGCGCTGTCCTTCGTCGCCGGCGAGATCGGGTTCGCGCTGCCCGGCGCCTGCAGCAGTCCGGGGGTCCGCAGCAGGAAGCTCACGAGGTAGAGCGCGACGTAGTTGAGCATGATCGTGACGACCACCTCGTTCGCGCCCGTGCGGGCCTTGAGCACACCGACGATGCCGCCCCAGACCGCGCCGCCGACGATGCCGGCGAGGACGGTGAGCGGGATGTGCAGCGCGGCGGGTCCGTCGAACGAGAAGCCGACCCAGCCCGCGGCCGCAGCGCCCATCAGGATCTGCCCCTGGCCGCCGATGTTGAAGAGGCCGGCTCGGAAGGACAGCGCGATGCCGAGACCGGCGGCGATCAGCGGGACGGCGTAGTCGACCGACCGGGTGATCGGCACGATGGCCGCGGCGAACGACGGCGCTCCGAAGTTGATGACGGAGCCCTGGAAGAGCGACGAGTAGGCGCCGCCGACCGCGGTGCCGACGGCCTGGAAGGTGTCGGCCGGACGCGCGAAGAAGTAGCCGGCGGCCGCACGCACGTTCTCGTCGGTCACCGCGATCAGGATGCCGCAGGCGACCAGGGCGAGCACGACGGCGAGGACCGTGACGAGCACGGATCCGTTCACGATCTGCTGCGCCGCAGCACGCCAGCGGTCGCCGCCGGCGCGGCGTTCGGTGTCGTCCGCGGAGTCGGTCATCAGGTGCGGCGTCGCCTCGACGTCCTGCAACCGGTCGTCGGTGGGCGCGTCGGCCGGGGTGGCCGGCTGCGTGTTGTCTGGCGTGGGGGTGCTCACGCTGCCAGCTCCGTTCCTTCGGGGATCTCCCCGGCCATCATGAGGCCGAGGACGTCGCGCGGGGTGTCCGCGGGGACGATGCCGACGATGCCGCCGCGGTACATGACGGCGATCCGGTCGGCGAGCGCCACGACCTCGTCGAGCTCGGTGGAGACGACGATGACCGGGACGCCGGTGTCGCGGGTGGCGACGATGCGCTTGTGCACGAACTCGATCGAGCCGACGTCGATGCCGCGCGTGGGCTGGGCGGCGACGAACAGCCGCAGCTCGCGGCTGAGCTCGCGGGCCAGGACGATCTTCTGCTGGTTGCCGCCGGACAGACGACCGGCCGCGGTGGTGCGGGACGGCGTGCGGATGTCGAACTCGGCGATCTTCTCGTCGGCGAACGCGTCACGCTCCGCCGCACGGATCGTACCGGCGCGGACGAACTCGTCGTGGTCGGCGCGGTCGAGCATGAGGTTCTCGGCGATGGTGAACTCGCCGACCAGGCCGTCCTCCTTGCGGTCTTCGGGCACGAAGCCGACGCCCGCGTCGAGGACCTGCTTCACCGTGCGACCGGTGAGCTCCTTGCCGTCCAGCGTGATCCGGCCGGCGTGCACGGGTTCGAGGCCGATGATCGCCTCGGTCAGCTCGGTCTGGCCGTTGCCCTGGACGCCGGCGATCGCCAGGACCTCGCCGCGACGGACCGTGAAGGACACGTCGTCGACGAGCACGACACCCGACGGATCGGTGACGGTCACGCCCTCGACGACGAGGGCGTCCTCGCCGCCGGACGCGGGCGCCTTGTCGACGACGAGCGAGACGGCCCGGCCGACCATGAGGGCGGCGAGTTCGTTGTTCGTCGCGGTCGGTGATGCTTCGCCGACGACCGCGCCGAGGCGGATGACGGTGATGCGGTCGGCGACCTCACGCACCTCGCGGAGCTTGTGCGTGATGAAGACGATGGCGGTGCCGGCCTCGCGGAGCTGGCGCATGATCCCCATCAGCTCGTCCGTCTCCTGCGGGGTGAGGACCGCGGTCGGCTCGTCGAACACGAGCACCTTCGCGTCGCGCGACAGCGCCTTGATGATCTCGACGCGCTGCTGCACGCCGACGGGCAGGTCCTCGACCCGGGCGTCAGGGTCGACGTCGAAGCCGAACCGTTCGCTGATCGCACGGACCCGCTCGCGGGCACCGGCGAGGTCGAGCCTGCCGCCGAACGAGGTCTGCTCCTGGCCGAGCATGACGTTCTCGGCAACGGTGAACACCGGCACGAGCATGAAGTGCTGGTGCACCATGCCGATGCCGGCGCGCATCGCGTCGCCGGGTCCGTCGAAGTCCTGGACGACGTCGTCCAGGAGGATCTCACCCTCGTCGGCCTGGTACAGGCCGTAGAGGACGTTCATCAGCGTGGACTTGCCCGCGCCGTTCTCGCCGAGGAGGCAGTGGACCTCACCCGGCTCGACGGTGAGCGAGATGTGGTCGTTGGCGACGAGTGGTCCGAACCGCTTCGTGATGCCACGGAGTTCGAGCTTCATGTTCCGGGGTCTGTTCCTGTCGGTGTGGTGCTGTGGACACGTCGATGCGGGCGGAGGACTGGTCCCCCGCCCGCGTCGGTCGATGCGGGCGGAGGACTGGTCCCCCGCCCGCATCGGTCGTGCTACTTGACGGTCGCCTTGGTCTCGACCGTGATCGAGCCGTCGATGATGCCCGACTTGATCTTGTCCAGCTCGCCCTGCAGGCCGGAGTCGACCTTCGACGAGTAGTCGTGGAACGGCGCGATGCCCACGCCGTCGTTCTTCAGCGTCCCCACGTACGGGGTGTTCGAGTACTTGCCGTCGGCGGCCTGCTCGACGACGTCCTTGACCGCCGGGCGCATGCCCTTCTCGACGGACGTGAACGCGATGTCCTTGTACCGCGGGTCGGCCTCGTACAGGTCGCTGTCCGCGCCGATCAGGACGGAGCCGTTGTTGGCGTCCTTGATCGCCTCGGCAGCCGACTGGTAGATCGGGCCACCGACGGGCAGGATCACGTCCGCGTCCTGGTCGAGGAGCGTCTGCGCCACGGCCTTCGCCTGCGTGCCGGCGTCGAAGCCACCGGTGAAGGAGCCCTTCTGGCTGTCGACGTCCCAGCCGACGACCTTGACGTCCTTGTCCTTCTGCTCGTTGTAGTACTTCACGCCGTCCGCGAAGCCGTCCATGAAGATGGTGACGGTCGGGATCTGCATGCCACCGAAGGTGCCGACGACGCCGGACTTCGAGTAGGACGCGGCAGCGTAACCGGCGAGGAACGCCGCCTGCGAGGTGTCGAACGTGATCGGCTTGACGTTCTTCGCGTCGATCGAGTTGTCGTCGATGATCGCGAAGTCGGTGTCGGGGTTCGCCGCGGCCTGCTTCTTCGTGGCGTCGGCGAGGTTGAAGCCGACGGTCACGATGAGGTTGCAGTTCTGACCGATGAGCTGCTGGATGTTCGAGTCGTAGACCGTGGCGTCCTTGGACTCGGCCGACTTGTAGGTCGCACCGAGGTCGGCCGCGGCGTCCTTCATGCCCTCGAAGCCGAGCTGGTTGAACGACTTGTCGTCGAAGCCACCGGCGTCGGAGACCATGCAGGGGCGGAAGTCGCTCTTCTTCGACGTCGCGGTGTCGGACGGGGCGGCCGAGCAGCCGGCGAGGACTGCAACGGTGCCGGCGAGGGCGAGGCCGCTGAGCAGGACCTGGCGGGTACGAGATGTCACGGGTTGGTTCCTCCGGGGGGCGGTGCCCGGACCACGTGCGTTCCGGGCGATCGTGGCGACAGTACACGACCGTCGGGCCGGTACAGAACGCCCCTGAGGGACTGCTGGGATCAGTTACCCGATCGCGACCCCGACGAAACGCGCCCGTAACGCCGACGTCCCCCGGGGACCCGGTCCGGGGGACGATCCGGGGATTTCGTGGTGGAGCGCTACAGCGGGCGACACCTGCCGTCGATCGTGCACGGAAGCACCACTCGACGCCGCGACGACCCGTCGGGTGGGAGGGACCTGGTCAGAGCACGTCCCCCCGCCCGCTCACCTTCAGCGCGTCCACCACGCCCTTGACCCGCTGCGCGTTCGCGCTCGTGGTCACGAGCAGCGCGTCCGGGGTGTCGACGACGACGATGTCCTCGACCCCGATGAGCGAGATGAGCCGCTGGCTGTGCGCCACGACGATGCCGCTCGACGAGTCCGCGAGGATGCGCGCGCCGTCGCCGAGCACGGCGAGGTTGTTCGCCCGCCCGCCGGACTGCAGCTTCGCGAGCGAGGCGAAGTCCCCCACGTCGTCCCAGTCGAAGTCACCGGGCACGACGGCCATGCGACCGGCGGCTGCGGCCGGTTCGGCGACTGTGTAGTCGATCGCGATCTTCTCGAGTCCGGGCCAGATCGCGTCGACGACCGCGCCGCGCGACGAGGTGTCCCACGCGGCGGCGAGCTCCTCGATGCCGGCCAGCAGCTCGGGCTTCGTGCGCCCGATCTCGGCGAGCAGCACGTCGGCCCGGGCGATGAACATGCCGGCGTTCCAGAGGTACGAGCCGTCTGCCAGGTACGCCCGGGCGGTGTCCAGGTCGGGCTTCTCGACGAACGACTTGACCGCGTGCACGGTCGAGGCCCCCTCCACGTCGAGCGGTGCCGCGTCGGCGTGGATGTACCCGAAGCCGATCGCCGGCTCGGTCGGGGTGATCCCGATCGTCGTGACGTACCCGGCCCGTGCCGCGGCGACGGCGTCGCGCACCGACCGCCGGAAGCCGCGGGCGTCCCCGATCACGTGGTCGGCCGCGAACGACCCGATCACCACGTCGGGTTCGCGACGACGGAGGATCGCCGCGGCGAGGCCGATCGCGGCCGTGGAGTCCTTCGGTTCGCTCTCGAGCACGACGTTGTGGTCGGCGACGCCGGGCAGCTGCGCCTCGACGGCGGCACGGTGCGCCCGACCGGTGACGACCATAATCCGCTGGTCCCCCGCGAGCGGTGCGAGCCGGTCCCACGTCTGCCGCAGGAGCGAGGTGCCGGAACCGGTCAGGTCGTGCAGGAACTTCGGCGCGTCGGCGCGCGAGAGCGGCCAGAGCCGGGAGCCGATGCCGCCGGCCGGGATGATCGCGTAGAAGTCCTCGAGTGCGTCTGCCACCCGCTCACCGTACCGGTGCGCCCGGACGCGACCTGGACGTCTCCCGGACGGTCGCCGCACGCGATCTGCCGGAGCCGCCACAGCGGTCCCGCCCGCACCGAGCCGGACCGGACCCG
Organism: Curtobacterium subtropicum; assembly: GCF_030362975.1. Lineage (NCBI taxonomy): Bacteria > Bacillati > Actinomycetota > Actinomycetes > Micrococcales > Microbacteriaceae > Curtobacterium > Curtobacterium subtropicum. The sequence goes on along the minus strand of NZ_JAUCMM010000006.1, from coordinate 78,468 downwards.
GCCGCGGCGGCCGCACCGGGCCTCCCGGCCGCCTGTTCACCCCCTGCGCGCCGCCCGTTCACCCGGAGCGCCCCGACCGGTCACGACCCGCGCGGAGCATGGGACGCACCATGAGCGCACGCAGCGTGGAGCGCGGCACGTCCCAGCGGACCGTCGCCGTCGTGACCGAGAGCTTCCTGCCCACCCTGAACGGCGTGACCACCAGCGTCCTGGCGGTCCTCGACCACCTGGAACGCCGTGGACACCGCGCGGTCGTCATCGCGCCGGACACCCCGGGGCTCGCCCGGTTCCGGTCGCGGACGCAGGTCGAGCGGTACCGGTCGTTCGACGTGCACCGGGTGCCCGCCGTCGCGTACCGCCGGTTCCCGGTCGCGCTCCCCCACCCCGTGCTCGACACGATCCTCGCCGCCTCCGGCGCGGACGTGCTCCACGCGGCCAGCCCGTTCCTGCTGGGCGGTCGTGCGATCACGGCGGCCGGGAGGCTCGGCATCCCCTCCGTCGCCGTCTTCCAGACCGACGTGGCCGGGTTCGCCCGCCGCAACGGCCTGACCGCGACCGTCCCGCTGGTGCGGAGGATCCTCGGGCGCATCCACGCCGGTGCGTCGCTGACGCTCGCCCCCTCGTCCGCCACCGCCGCGATGCTCGCGGACGAGGGGGTGCCCCGGGTGGTCCGGTGGGGTCGCGGGGTCGACACCGCGCTCTTCCACCCGGACCGCCGACGTGCGGCCCACGTGCGCGCTGCCCGCCGTCGGATCGCTCCGGGCGGCGAGACCATCGTCGGCTACGTCGGACGGCTGGCTCCCGAGAAGGAGGTCGAACGGCTCGCCGAGCTCGGCGGGGTGCCCGGGATCCGGGTGGTCGTCGCCGGCGGCGGTCCGTCGCGGGCGGTGCTCGAGCGCCGACTGCGGCACCTCGACGTCACCTTCACCGGCCCCCTGCGCGGTGACGACCTGGCCGACGCATACGCGATGCTCGACGTCTTCGTGCACACGGGTCCCGCGGAGACCTTCGGCCAGACGCTGCAGGAGGCCCACGCGAGCGGTCTGCCGGTGGTCGCGCCGGCGTCCGGAGGTCCGATCGACCTCGTCGCGCCCGGCCTGGACGGCGAGCTGTACGACCCGGATGCCCCGCAGGCGCTCCGTCGCGCCGTCCTCGGCCTCGTGACGGACCCGGCGGCGGTCGCACGGATGGGCTCGGCCGGTCGGCTCCGCGTCGAGGGCACCACGTGGGAGGCCGTCGGCGACCAGCTCCTCGAACACCACGACACGGCCCGGACGATCGGCGCTCCGCCGGCCTCGTCCCGCATGCTCCGTGTCGGGTGGGACGAGAGTGTCAGCGCACGCGCATAGGATGGGACGTGTTCCACACGAACACGAACGGCAAGGGCTCGCCGATCGGGCGAGCCCGTCCTACGGGAGGACTCGCTCATGGCCGAGCAGACCGCAGGCGGGACGACAGTGGTCGAACCGCGCGCGACGATCGATGCGCCGCGCACATCGCGCAGGCTCGAGGGGACGCTCTACCGCGGCTCCACCGGCATGTGGTCGTGGGTGCTGCACCGCATCACCGGTGTCGCGATCTACTTCTTCCTGCTCGTGCACATCCTCGACACCGCGCTCGTGCGGCTGTCGCCCGAGGCGTACAACGCCGTGATCGGCACCTACAAGACGCCGATCATGAACCTCGGGGAGATCGCCCTGGTGATGGCGATCGTCTTCCACGCCCTGAACGGGCTGCGGATCATCCTGGTCGACTTCTGGTCGAAGGGGCCGAAGTACCAGCGCGCCATGTTCTGGGTCGTCCTGGTCGTGTGGGCCGTCCTGATCGCGGGCTTCCTGCCCCGGCAGCTCATGAACCTCGTCGCGGACTTCCAGTAGGCGAAGGGACCCACGGACATGACCACGCAGATCGTCGAGCCGCCTCGTTCGGCCGCCGCCGCCCGCCGCACCACCAACTGGGAGAAGTGGGGGTGGATCTACATGCGCGCCTCGGGCGTCCTGCTCGTCGTGCTCATCTTCGGCCACCTCTTCGTCAACATGGTCGCCGGAGAGGGCGTGAAGCAGATCGACTTCGCCTTCGTCGCCGGCAAGTGGGCCAACCCCTTCTGGCAGGTCTGGGACTCCCTGATGCTCGTCCTCGCCCTCGTGCACGGCTCGAACGGCATGCGGACGATCATCAACGACTACGTCGCGAAGCCCGGCATCCGGAAGACGCTGCTGCTCGCGGTGGCCATCGCCTGCGTCGCGCTGATCGTCCTCGGTCTGCTCGTCTGCTGGACGTTCGACCCGTGCCCGGCCGGTGCCGCCGCAGCCGACCTGCCGTCGTTCTGCCCGGCGCAGTAGCCGCACGGCCCGACCGTCCACGAGCACCGCGCGACGAGACCCACGCACGCGCCGCGACCACCCCGCCGGCGCGCTGACCCACCCTGAAAGGCCCCAGTGAGCGAGACCACCGTCCACCACCACCAGCACGACATCGTCATCATCGGCGCGGGCGGTGCCGGCATGCGTGCCGCCATCGAAGCCGGTCCGAAGGCGAAGACGGCCGTCATCTCGAAGCTCTACCCGACGCGTTCGCACACCGGTGCGGCCCAGGGCGGCATGGCCGCAGCCCTGGCGAACGTGGAGGAGGACTCCTGGGAGTGGCACACCTTCGACACGATCAAGGGCGGTGACTACCTGGTCGACCAGGACGCCGCCGAGATCCTGGCCAAGGAGGCGATCGACGCCGTCATCGACCTCGAGAACATGGGCCTGCCGTTCAACCGCACGCCCGAGGGCAAGATCGACCAGCGGCGCTTCGGCGGCCACACCCGCGACCACGGCAAGGCACCCGTCCGCCGGGCCTGCTACGCGGCCGACCGCACGGGCCACATGATCCTGCAGACGCTGTTCCAGAACTGCGTGAAGCTCGGCGTCGAGTTCCACAACGAGTTCTACGCGCTCGACCTCGTCATGGTGGACGTCACGGGCGACGACGGGGTCACCCGCCAGCAGCCCGCCGGTGTCGTGGCGTACGAGCTCGCGACCGGTGAGCTGCACGTCTTCCACGCCAAGGCCGTGATCTTCGCGACCGGCGGCTTCGGCAAGATGTTCAAGACCACGTCGAACGCCCACACCCTGACCGGCGACGGCGTCGGCATCGTGTGGCGGAAGCGCCTGCCGCTCGAGGACATGGAGTTCTTCCAGTTCCACCCGACCGGTCTCGCCGGCCTCGGCATCCTGCTCACCGAGGGGGCCCGCGGTGAGGGCGCGATCCTCCGCAACGCCTCGGGCGAGCGCTTCATGGAGCGGTACGCACCGACCATCAAGGACCTCGCGCCGCGCGACATCGTCGCCCGCTGCATGGTGCAGGAGGTCGCCGAGGGTCGCGGCGCCGGCCCGAACAAGGACTACGTGCTCCTCGACTGCACGCACCTCGGTGCCGAGGTCCTCGAGACGAAGCTCCCGGACATCACCGAGTTCGCTCGCACCTACCTCGGTGTCGACCCGGTCGTCGAGCCGGTGCCCGTGATGCCCACGGCGCACTACGCGATGGGCGGCATCCCGACGAACACCAAGGCCGAGGTCCTGTACGACAACACGACCGTCGTGCCCGGCCTGTACGCCGCCGGCGAGTGCGCCTGCGTCTCGGTGCACGGCTCGAACCGCCTCGGCACGAACTCGCTGCTCGACATCAACGTCTTCGGCAAGCGCTCCGGCAACAACGCCGCCGAGTGGGTGCAGACCGCCGAGTTCCTCCCCCTGCCCGAGGACCCGTCCGCCGGCGTCCGCGGCATGCTCGACCAGCTCCGCGCGTCGACCGGCACCGAGCGCATCGCCGTCCTCCGCAAGGAACTGCAGGAGGAGATGGACAAGAACGCGCAGGTGTTCCGCACCGACGACTCGCTCGCGAAGATGACCGAGACCATCCACCAGCTCCGCGAGCGGTACCTGAACATCGCCGTGCAGGACAAGGGCAAGCGCTTCAACACCGACCTGCTCGAGGCCGTCGAGCTCGGCTTCCTGCTCGACCTGGCCGAGGTGGTCGTCTTCTCCGCCCGGAACCGCAAGGAGAGCCGGGGCGGGCACATGCGCGACGACTACCCGAAGCGCGACGACGAGAACTACATGCAGCACACCATGGCGTACCTGACGGGCGACCCGCACTCGTCACTCGCCGACGACCACATCACGCTCGACTGGAAGCCCGTCGTCGTGACGCGGTACGAGCCGATGGAGAGGAAGTACTGATGACCGACACCCTGGTCTCCGACAGCCCGCGCACCGACACCGTGCAGAGCGCACCTCCCGGCTCGTTCCCGGTCACGATCATCGTCCGCCGGTTCGACCCGGACGTCGACGACGAGCCGCGCTGGCAGGACTTCGACGTGATGATGCTCCCGACCGACCGCATCCTCGACGCCCTGCACCAGATCAAGTGGGAGCAGGACGGTTCGCTGACGTTCCGCCGGTCCTGCGCACACGGCGTCTGTGGCTCGGACGCGATGCGCATCAACGGCCGCAACCGTCTCGCCTGCAAGACCCTGATCAAGGACCTCGACGTGTCGAAGCCGATCTACGTCGAGGCGATCAAGGGCCTGCCGCTCGAGAAGGACCTCGTCGTGGACATGGAGCCGTTCTTCCAGTCCTACCGCGAGGTGCAGCCGTTCCTGCAGGCGTCGAGCAAGCCGGAGAAGGGCAAGGAGCGCGTCCAGTCGGTCGCAGACCGCGCCCGCTTCGACGACACCACCAAGTGCATCCTCTGCGCCGCCTGCACCTCGTCGTGCCCGGTGTTCTGGACCGACGGTCAGTACTTCGGCCCGGCGGCGATCGTCAACGCGCACCGCTTCATCTTCGACTCCCGCGACGACGCGTCGAACGTGCGCCTCGACATCCTCAACGACAAGGAGGGCGTGTGGCGCTGCCGCACGACCTTCAACTGCACCGACGCCTGCCCCCGTGGCATCCAGGTGACGAAGGCGATCTCCGAGGTCAAGCAGGCGATCATGCGCGGCGGCGCGTGAGCCGACCGGTCCGGCCCGAGCGCGGTCACGGCTCGGCGGTGTCTCGGCGAACGGCATGCATGCGGCCGGTAGGCTCGCGCGCATGACGTTCGCGGAGACCCGCCCCATCCTCGACCAGCTCGGCTACACGATCCGGTACGTGCAGCTGCCGGGCGAGACGCTGTCCGAGCCGCCGGTGGAGGGCGCACTCCGTGTGGTCCCGACCGAGACGCACGGCGACTTCGCGCTCGAGGTCGTCGACTACGGCACCGCACGCCGCCTCGCCACCGCCCGGGGCGAGGAGGACGCGGTCGAGATGCTCCGCCGCTTCCTGAACCGCGCCTTCCCCGCGCCGCGGGACGTCCCGCGCCACGAGCTCGACGGGCTCCGCGACCGCGCGGCGTCGAGCTACCCGCAGCTCGCGCAGCAGGTCCACCAGGCCGGCCCGCAGGGGCTCACGATCCAGGTCCCGGCCGGCGTCCCGGTGGACCGCGTGGGCGGCCCCGACGGCTACCTGCTGCACCCGCTCGACACGCCGCTCCCCCAGCGTTCGCTGCCGCCCCACGTGGCGGCGGCGCCCGAGGTGCACCGCTACGTCGTCGACCGCCCGTTCCTGGTGACGGTCACCTTCGTGCAGCCCTGGTTCGACCAGCCGGGAGGCGCGCTCCGGTTCGCGACGGCCGACCAGTCCGTCACGGTGCGCGACCTGGTCGTGGACGGTTCACTGGTCCGCCTCCGGGTGGTCTGAGCCGTCACCCGATCCCCTGGGACGACGAAGCGGCCCCCCCCCGGCGGGGGGGGCCCGCTTCGTCGTCCGCTGCTCGTCCACCGAGCCGCGTGTGCCTGCTCAGTAGCCGCTGTTCATCCCGGCGCTGCCCGCTGCCGCGATCACGACGACGATCGAGATGATCGAGAAGAGCAGCGAGATCGCCGAGATGATGACGCCGGCGAGGGCCAGCCCACGACCGCGCTCACCGGTCCGCTTGACCTGCGAGAGCGCGATGATGCTCACGACGAGTCCGGCGATGTTCACGACGAAGGCGAGGATGAAGCCGACGATGGCGAGGACGTTGTAGCGCTCGGTCGCCGGGGCGGGCTGGTAGGGCTGGGCGTTGGTCACGGGGGTCCCCCTCGGGATGCTGTGTGTGGTGGAGTCGACCGGTCCTGGTGCCTGGTCAGCATCACCGTACCGAAGAACGCCGGTCGAGCATGCCCCGCGTTGTCGGGTCACGACGTGTCGCGGGATCGGTCAGCGTCCGTCGGGTCGGTCGTACCGGGCGCCGGCCGGGCTGGGCGCGATGCAGGCGAAGACGATCGCCGCCGGCCAGGCGATGACCGAGACCAACCAGAGCGGGCCGGGCAGGTTGATGTCGTGCATGCGCCGCCAGGCGAGTGCGAGGTTCGGGACGATCGTGGCGAGCCACCACAGCCCGAACAGGCCGAGCAGCAGGAAGATCCACGCCGGCGGTGCGCTGGTGGTGTACGTGTACCCGGTCTCGTCCGTCACCGAGTGCGACGCACTCCAGGCGATCAGGCTGCCGACGAAGCCGCCGTAGAGGACGATCGTCACGATCCCGTTCGCCAGGACCCAGTACCAGTACTCACTGCGGCTGGCCCGGCCGTCGAACCGCGCGTACTTCTTGAAGAACCGCGTCAGCGCGTCGAGGAAGCCGATGCCGTACCAGGGCGCCCAGAGCGGCGGAGCACCGCTGGCGTCCGTCGGGATCGGTGCCTGCTGCTGGTACTGCTGCCAGGGCTGTGCGTCCTGTGGCCGACCCCACGGCTGCTGTTGTCCGTACGGCTGCTGCTGTCCGTACGGCTGCTGCTGTCCGTACGGCTGCTGCTGTCCGTACGGCTGCTGCTGTCCGTACGGCTGCTGCGGCTGCTGGTCGTCGCTCATCGTGCGCCCTCCGGTCGGTCGTACCGTGCACCTTCGGGGTTCGACGGCAGGAGCCCGAAGACGATCCCGACGATGCCGACGAACACCGCGATGATCCAGAGCGCTCCGGACAGGTTCGCGTCGTGCAGGCGGCGCCATCCGAGCGCCAGCGACGGCACGATCGTCGCGAGCCACCAGATCGCCGGCAGTACCAGCAGCACCCAGAACAGCGGCGACGGCGCGTTCGACACCCGGTACTCGACACCGCTCAGGTCGACGGTCGTGTACTCGATCGTGGCGAAGCGGTACACGAAGGGGATGGTGACGAGCACCAGTCCCACCACGGTGACGACGAGGTAGGCCCACCAGAACTCGCTGCGGCTCGCCCGCCCGGAGAAGGTTGCGTACTTCGTGAAGAACCGGCCGAGCGCCTGCCCGAAGGAGGCACCGTACCGTGGTGCCCAGCGCGGTGGCTCCCCGCCCGCTGTCGGGTACGGCTGCTGCGCGGACGGCGCGCTCGGGTACGGCTGGTCGGACGTCATGTGGTCGCTCACGTGTTCCCCCTCGTGGTGTCGGTCGTGCGACGTACCCCACGAGTCAACCAGAAGTGACCGTCACGGCACGAGCGCGAGCTTCCCGCCCGGGTGCTGCGACTCGAGCAGCTCCGCCGCCTCCTTCGCGTCGGCCAAGGGGAACGTCCGGGCCACCGGTACCTCGAGCTCCCCCGCCGCCGCGAGGTCCACCAGCCGCTGTCGCACCGAGTCGCGGAACGCCTGGCTCTCCGGCTGGTTGCCGCCGACCGCCGGGAAGCCGTCCTGCTGTGCGCGGCCGAAGGCCGCGATCGTCACGATGCGGGAGCGGTCAGCCACGAGTGCCAGCGAGACGTCGACCGCCTCGTCCGTGCCGACGCAGTCCAGTGCCACGTCGATGCCGGAGGGTGCGAGGTCACGGATGCGCGCCTCCAGGCCGTCGCCGTACGCGACCCACTCGCCGCCGAAGCGACGGACGGTGTCGGCGTTCCGCTCGGAGGCGGTGCCGATCACGCGGGTGCCGAGCGGGCGGAGCAGCTGCAGGACCGCCACGCCCACCGCGCCGGACGCACCGTGCACCAGCACGGTGTCGCGTCCCTCGGCGCGGGTGACGCGGATCATGTCGGCCGCGGTCGTCCCGGCCAGCAGCAGGTTCGCCGCCTGGGGGTGGTCGAGGGACGCGGGCTTCGCGAAGACGTCGGCGGCGGGGACGGTGATGCGTTCGGCCCAGCCGCCCTCGACGCGGAAGGCGAGGACCTCGTCGCCCACCGCTCCCCCACCGGACGCGATCTCGGTGTCCGGGCCGATCGCGCTGATCACCCCGGAGACCTCGTAGCCGACCGGGATCGGCAGGTCGGACGGGTCCCCCTGCCGGGTGTGCTTCGTGTCGGCGGGGTTCATACCGGCCGCGCGGACGTCGATGGTGACCTCGCCGGTGCCGGGGGCGGGCACCTCGGTGTCGACGTACTCGAGGACCTCGCTGCCGCCGAACTCGGGGGCGACCCAGTGCTTCGTCATGGAGTGGACGGTACGCCGCTCAGTCGAGGTCGCTCCAGGAGTGCACGCCGGCGAACCGAGCGGCCTCGCTGCGGGTCATCGGGTGGCCGAACTCGGCGCCCGGGCGGACGCCCCAGCCAGCTCCGTTCCACACCTCCGTCACCGCGTCGTTCTCCACGGGGAAGCGGCGAGCGACGCGAGGGCCTGCGGGCACCACGGTCAGGCCGTACTCGACCGCGGCCAGGGCGACCTCGACGTCGACGGAGGCGACCGTCTCGTCGGACAGTCTCGGAGCCGGCCCTTCGAAGAGCGGCCAGAGGGCCTCGTACCGGTCGTCGACGCGCAGTCCGGACGACCAGCTGTCCATGTGCGTCCCGTACACGGCCTCCCGGACCGGCTGCCAGCACGCCTCGGGCAGGTCGCCTTGCCGGACCAGTCGACGGAACTCGGAGCAGACGACGGCGCTCTGGGCGTCGTCCCGGAAGCCTCCGCGGCCGCGAGAGAAGGCGCGGATCAACGCCGTCGTGCCCAGCATCACGCCGACCGGACCTCCGACGGCGAACGCGCCGTCGCGCCCGCGAAGCGTGTCGGCGAGGACGTTCACCGGGACGTCGCGCAACCAGGTGAGTCGGACGAGGGAGGAGAAGTCGAACGATCGACCTGGTGCGCGAGCGACAGAACGGACGGAGTGAGAGGCTCCGTCCACATCGGACTGCCACTCGAACTCGGTGACGAGACCTCGAGAGCGATCCAGTACGCCTCGTGGCAGGGAGACGGCGGACAGCTGGTGCGGCCCGGGGATCCTGATGCCGGACGAGCGCTCGAGGACGACGACGAGCCGCTCCGCATCCTCGACGTGCGATGTGGAAGCGATCAGGTGCTCGGACGCGCGGTGACGGCAGATGACATCGAACGAGTCGCCCCGCTGGACGATCCGGCTGGCGTTCTCGTGGTCGCCGTACTCGAACAGTGTTCCGTGAGCCCTGCGGATGCCGTCGAGGGTGGCCGGCGCATCGGGCCGGTTGCCGACGAGCCGCCCGAGCGCGACGGCGTGCGGCACATCGTCCTCCGCGGATCCGACATCCCCTGCAGCCAGGTCGAGCGCTTGCACAGGGTCTGGCTGCAGTGCACACCAGGGGATGGCGTCGAGTTCGACTCGTGCCACCCTCGCGAAGGCGAGGGAGCGCCGGGCGCCATCGACTCGAGGGAGACCTGCCTGGGTGCGGACCTCGAACGCGAGCTGCAGGGCCACCGAGCGCGCCGCGTCCTCCGGATCGTCGAAGGTCGTGCCCGTGAAGCTGACCTCACCTCGAGAGAACCGTCGTTCGCTGACGCCCTGCGGCGAGACGTCGTACCGGAAGCGGACCTCGAGGTCCCCGTACTCGAAGCGGTCGGATCGTGCTGTCGTGTCGAAGTACCCAGCGCGTTCAGCAAGGCGTCGAAGGACGACGAGGCTGCGCTGATCGAAACCGGGGCGGGGGCAGATGCCGTCCTCGGACACCGGGGTGTTCACGCTGTTCGACCCTCGCTCGGCAGATCGGGGACGCTGACTCCTGCGAGGACCGCCCGAACCTCGGCCACTGCGGTCGAAGCATCGAGCGCGTCATCCGCCGCGAGCAACGTGCCACGATGCAGCGACGACCTGGTCACTCCCGAGTTCGTCGTCGCCAGCACCTCCTCGACGAGTTCGACGTCCGGCGCCCTCCGCTCGCCCCCCGCGACGGGCCCGACGACGCTCGCCGACACGGCGTTCGCCGGTCGGCGACGCCGCGGGACGGACGCTCCGACCTTCAGGCGCAGCGAGACGAAGCCGCGCGCCGCTCGGCGGTTCATGATCACGTTGTAACCGTGGTCCGGCAACGCTCTTCCGTCGTCCCCGCGTTCGACACCCTGCTCGAGCAGTTCCTGCACAACGGCGGGGTCGTACTCGCGGATCGTGCCGACGCCGTCCACCTCCCAGGGCTCCCCAGCGCCGAGGACAGCGTCGACTCCCCGCAGCTGGGCCAGCAGCGAGTTGATCAGATCGTCCGAGGACGAGGGTCGGCCGTCCCACTCTGCGCGAAGCAGTACGCGCTCTCCGCAGAGCCACGTCGGATACCGCATCGACTCGACCTAACTCCGGTGCTCTTCAGTACACAACTCGGAGGATCACGACGTTGCGCGCCGGGACAGCAGCATTGCACAGGTGTTCGCGCAGCGGGGGCGGCGACGACGCGCGCCGGTCGGGTCTGCAGATCCCAACACCCCTGGACCGTCCCGTTCCGGGCCCGATGGATACTCGAAGAGGACGGAGTTCCCTCGTCTCACACCCGGAGCGGAGGACGAGTCGGGCGGTTCGTTGCCCACGAATGCGCCGAGGAGGTCGGCATCCTCTTGCGCGAGGTCGTCGTGATCAGTCAAGAGCGATCGCCGTTCTCTGCACCTTCGGCAAGACACCGGCCCCAGGCTTGCCCATGAGCCTCGAGTCGGGCCCGAGGCCGGTGATCAGAGCCATCGCGCGCTCGTCACACGGTCGGAGATCACTCCGAACCGCACCGGCAAGGGTGCCGAACGAGCGTGTCCGATCACGCAGCGCGGACGATCTCGGTGACCTCGCTGGCCTGGAGAGTCGCCCACACCTCACGCACAGCCGACTCGGAGTCCAAGGCGTCGTCCGCTGTCAGGTAGCTGCCTCCGTCCGCCCGCTCGACGTGCACCCCGGACGTCGACGTCTCGACGGCCCCGATCCGATCCGAAACCCAGGTGCGCTGCCCGATCACCGGTGCGAACTTGCCTCGTCCTTCGGAAGCGATCGCTCCGGCATCGTCGTACACCGCTGCGGAGTCAGGGTTCCAAGCTCGAGCAAGTCCGCGGAGGACACCCTCGGCCAGATCAGCGTCGATCGACAGGCGGTTCGCTTCTCTCAGCGGCCCAGCGATGGTGACCTGGACCCCGTTCGCCGGCATGCGACGGACGATCTTCGCGGACCCGACCCGGAAGCGGATCGAGATGAACCCTGCGCTCCCCTCTCGCGCGAGACCGAGCACGTAGCCGCGCGGTGGGAACTCGAGTCCCTCGGCGTCCCGGAAGACGTGCGCGGACACGATGGGCGTGAGTGACGAAGGGTCGGTGGACACGACGCGGTCGTCTTCCTCGACGAGCGCCCACTGGGCACCCGCTCCGAGCAGTTCGTCGTAGGCAGCGAGCTGGACAGCAATGCGCTCTGCCAGCGCTTCGGGCTTCTCTCCACGCGCATCCCACACGGCTCGAGCCGTCACCTGCGTCGTCCGTGACCAAGTCGGGAAGGGCATGGACCGGCTACTCCGTTCTCATCGGCGTGACGATGACCGTCAGATCATCCCCGTGAATCCTTGCACGAGCACGGTGTCGCGTCCCTCCACACGGATGGCGAGGACCTCGCCGGTGCGGGGGCAGCCACCTCGGTGTCGACGTGCTCGCGGACCTCGGTGTCGACGTGCTCGCGGACCTCGGTGTCAACGTGCTCGCGGACCTCGCTGCCGCCGAACTCGGGGGTGATTCGGTGCGTCGGCGAGGACTGAACGGGACGCCGCTGGTCTGCTGGCGTGACGAGCCGCGATCGAGCCATGTCTCTCGAACTCACGTTCCGCCATGACGGGGCGCTGCTCCTCGAGCTCATGCGGGACTGGTACGACGCCATCGACTCGACGGTCGTGCAGGTCGACGACGAGGACCGGATCCGGGCAGTGCTCCGATGGTGGATCGCGTCTGCACCGCCGACTTCACGACGACGTTCTGGAGACGTCGTCGTCGTCCCCGAGGTCCGCCGTACGATTCCTTCCGCGGCCAGCACGACCCGGGCAATCTGCGCACGGCGGTCTTCAAGCGGATCGACCCGTGCGAGGCAACGCGGTGATGCCCCTTGCCTCGAGCGTTTCGCGGACCGCGGTAACTGCGGTCGGCGAGTCGAGCGCGTCGTCAGCTGCGAGCAGTGTTCCGCGGTACAGCGCCGACTCGGCCACTCCCGAAGTCGTCAGGGACACGGCTCCGAGCCGCTCCGACACCCAGGTTCGCTGGCCGACCACCGGCGCGAAGCGGCTCATGTCCTCCACCGCCCGCGCAGCCGCACGGTCGAAGGCTCCGGCGGAGTCTGGGTCCCACGCACGTACGCTACGCTCCAGGCGAGGAGGACGCCGGCTCCGTCCGGCTCCACCGTGAACCCTTCGGGGAGTTCGTGCTCCTGGTCGGGAAGCCAATGAGCGATCGGCAGACCACGAGCATCTCGGATGTACCCGCACGCGTCCGCGATGATCCAAGCTTCCGCGTCCTTGCCCGACCCGAACAGGGTGCCGGTCAGGGCGACACGCCCCCGGTCTGCACGCCACTCCTCGACCGACGTGTCTGACACCGAGTACCGCTGCAATGTCTCATGATCGCCGAACTGCACCCTTCGCGGTTCGCACGTGACGAGATCGTTCCCAGCACGCAGCAGGACGTCCTCGAGGTACTGCAGGTCGGCGAAATCGCCTGGCTCGTCATCGGTCAAAGCAGGATCCCGAACCTCTCGAGGACGGTGACGGAACTGCCGAGCCGGTCGGTTGCGCCCCGTACTGGTCCACAAACGTCCGGTGCATGGAGCATCTCCTCGGCACTCCTGGCTTCCTCGCTCCTGATCAGCGCACCACTCCGCTGGCGATCAACTCCTTCAGGTCGCGCAGCAGCGTGATGAACATGTCGAGCGCCTCGGACTCGTCTTCGTAGTCTCGCGCGCCGACCTCCACCGCCCGTTCGTCGGTCGAGACGACCCGCAACCCCTGGTCGATCTCGTAGATCGCTACGGCGTCGGGCTTGCCGTTCGGCCGCTGGAACCAGATTGCACGCTCGAGACCCTCGCTCGCGATGATCGTCTTTGCTGAAGCTCGGTCCATGATGTCCTCTCGATGAGATCGTCACCGTTCTCAGATTTCTTCAACGAGTCCGAGCCGCTTCAGCAACTCGACCGTCATCGGCATCTCGACCTGGCGGCCCCCACCCCGCGCGCCGAAGCCTGCTGCGATGTCGCCCTGCGACGCGCGACCCAGATCCTCGAAGGACGAGTTGAAGCGGCGCATGATCCTGTCGACATCAGCTCGAACTGCGTCGGAGGCGGCGTTGTAGTACCGCTCGACGTCCGCGAAGTCTCCGATGACACGGTAGCGATGGTACTGCGAAGGATCCTCGAGGTACGGCAGCGACCGTTGGTCGTACGTGTAGGGCCCGGATCCGGGAACGGGCGACGTGTACCGACCATCCGGCGGTCCGTACCGGTCGAAGACGTCGCCGATCTGCGGAACGAGGGGCTGTTTGACTGCCTTCCCCGCCTCGATCGTGTACCCGCCCTGGGGAACCTCGTCCCAGTTGATCGTTCCGTCCGCCTTCAGGACCGATGCGTCCTTCGGGATCTGCACCTCGTGCGGCCAGACCCCTGTCCGTTCGAACTCGGCCGCGCGCGGAGCCCCACCTCAGCTGTTCTTCTGGTAGTCGTGGAGCTGCGACGGGGTCAGCCCGCTCTCTGCGATCAGCTTGCCGACGGGAGCGCCCTCGGAATCGACGGAGACATGCGAGTACGCATCCGGCATGGCGAGGTCGGACCCAGGAGAGGTGGCTGAGTGCTCGCCACCCGAAGACGAACCGACCGCCGTACCGAGGTCGGGATCGCCGCGCCCGGGAGCGCCGGATCCGCCCGTCGAACCGCTGTCACCGCCACCAGACGACAATCCGTCCCCACGCGTCGGTGCGTCGGTGCCGTGACCGCCGCCGGAGCCACCACTCGACCCCGCGTCGGCGCCACCCCCGTGCACCGTGGTGCTCTGTCCGCCTCATGCGTGAAGTTCGTCACGATGCGCGAGCGACTGCGCTGCCGCCCGAACACCGCGAGCGGCTCGGCTCGCATGCCGAACTGCGTCTCGAGGTCACCGAACTGCAGCAGGACACCCGTCGCCCGCAGGATGCCGGGAAGGCTCGTCGTGTCGGGCTCGCGATTCCCGAGCGCCGCGCCGATCGAACCGCCGTGTCGCGTCGTCTTCATCGGATGAACGCCTCACTCCAGTACGCCAGCTCGATCCGGGTATCGCCGGTCATCTGCTCTCATCGTGTTGCTGCTCAGTAGCCGAAGAGCTTCTTCCGGAGTTCTCGGTACTCGACGGTTGATCCTGCCTTCCCCGCCCGCTGCTCGAGGGTTCCGCGGACGGCGTCGCTCACTCGGTCTCGACGTCCTCGCCCGCTCTCGCATGCGTCCCGTCACCGACACGAGAAGCGAGGAAGTGGTCAAGCCGACGGTCGAGCGCTCTTCGCCGCGCTCATGTCGGAGCAGAGATCTCGTCGGCGGCTGGCTCGCCAATTTCCCTGCGCCGTTCCAAGGTGATCGGCAACGGGTCGGAGCACCTTCATCTGCCCGTTGCTACGCTCGTCGGGTGATGTTCCAGCAGCTGCGCTCCGATCTCGACGACCGTGGCTTCGGGCCGGAACTGGTCGTCCTCCCCGGAGATCCTCCCACCGGGCCCCCCGTCGAGGGCGAGCTCCGTGTGGTCGAGATCGACGGCGGGTACCAGGTCCACTGCATCGACTACGGACAGGCTCGGATCGTTGCGACCGGGCCTGATGAAACGAGCATCTCCTCGGCGCTCCTGACCTTCCTGGACCGTCCCGTTCCCGGCCCGATGGCCATGGCGCAGCCCGAAGTGGACGCGATCGAGTCCAGGCTCGCTCCGTACTACCCGGAGCTCCGCGGTCAGATCGCGGCCCGCGGTGGAGTCAGTCTCATTCAGCTCCCGCCCGGCATCCTCGTCGATCGCGTCGGCGCCGTGGACGGTTGGCTGCTGAACCAGCTCAACTCGTCGTTCGAGTCGCGCTCCCTGCCGCCCACGGCGCTGCGACAGCCGTCCGGCGTGCACCAGTTCGTGACCGAGGCGACCGTGCTCGTCCAGGCGTCGATCGTGCAGCCGTGGTTCGGGCAGCCCGGCGGTGCAATCCGGTACACGATTGCGGACACCTCGCTGACCGTGCGGGACCTCCTCGTCGAGGGCTCGCTCCGACGCATCACCGTGCCGGTGCGCGCAGCCGCGGGCTGAACTCCGGCTGGCTGCTGGCGGTGCCCGCATCACTCACGGGAGCTGCGAAGCAGCTGACGCCGCGGCGGCGAACGCTGCGCGTGCATCGAGCTGGAGCGCACACGATTCGATCTGGACCAGGGGCACGCGCGACACGATCGAGAACCGCACCGCACCTGCCGACGGGATCACGCCGCCGAATCGAGCTCGGTGTTCCACCCTCAAGGATGCCCAGGTGAGGAGCACGCCGTTGCCGTCGGGCTCCAGCGTGTAGCTCTCCGGCAGTTCGTGCACCTGATCGGGGAGCAAGTGTCTGAGCGGCTAGCCTCTGTCACTCCGTATGGCGGTGCAGGCGTCCTCGACGATCCAGGACGCAGCGTCCGCCGCGAACTCGAACCGGGTGCCGGTCACGTCACCCCACCCTCGATCTCCACCCCACTCGATCACCGACGTGTCCGACACCGTGAACCGCTGCAGTGTCTCGTAGTCGCCGAACTGCACCCTCCGCGGCTCGCAGATGACGAGCTCGTTCCCGGCACGCCGCAGGAGTTCCTCGAGGTACTCCAGGTTCTCGAACGTCCCCGGACCGTCGGTCACCGAAGCGCCCTCTGCGCAGGCGGACCGAGCTTCTCGTTCACGCCCGAGCGGCTCGTGCCAGCAGGTCCTCGATCGGGACGTTCCGTGCCCAGGCAGCCAAACAGAGATTCTTTCGCTCGGCAAGATCGACAACGCTCATCCGGTGCGTTCCGTCGTCTGCCTCCCATGTGACGTTGCGCTTCGCCTCGTCGATGTCGACACCGTCCGGCCAGGTGTACCGGACGTGAGCGGCGTCCCACGGTTCGGGAACGATCTCAGGCCGCGCGAGAACCATGAGGTACCGCTCGGCATCTGCCTCGTGCGAGAAAGTCGCGACGATGCGCGACGAGCCCCGCTGCCGTTCGAACACCGCGAGCGGCTCTGCCTGGATACCGAACTGCGTCTCGTGGCCCCCGAACTGCAGCAAGACATCCGCCCCTCGGAGGATCCCGGGAAGAGTGGTCGGGTCGGGTTGTGGATTCCCGAGCGCCGCACCGACCGCTCTTCCGTGCAGCGTCGTCCTCATCGGATGAACGTCTTTCTCGTCATGAACGCAGGCGTCCCCGACACCGGATCGGCCTGCAGGAGCTGGCGGGCACGCACAGCACTGCCGTCCGGACCGAAGACCTGGACCTGCAAGCCACCGCCGGGTTGCGCGAAGGCGGGATCGATCCGGCTGATCTCGATCGAATAGCCATGCTCCTTGAGGGCGACCGTGTCGAGTTGGAACACCGAGTACGGATCACGGAGGTTCGTCGGAGGAAGTCCCCGTTGTTCGAAGGACGTCCCGGGGAACGCGAAGTAGTTCCCCCAGTCCGAGCCCATGCGGTCGATGGTCGTCGAGTAGTACTGCGCGAACACCGTCGGGTCGTCAAAGTGGAGACGTGTTCCTGCGACGGCCCCGTCGTTGCCGGGGTAGCGGGGCGAGTTGTCGGGCTTGATATAGCGCTCGACGTACTCGGCCCGGGTGAGCGGCGATCCGTCCGGGTGATGCCCGTAGAACCCATCGGGGCCAGCCGCACTCGTGACGAGCTGCTCGGTGGCCGGGTTGACTGGACGGGGGGCATCTGGCTTCGGGTCGTAGAGCGGATCACCCGGCGCAGCGTATTGCTCGTTGAAGTCTCCGTGGTCGGAACGCGGCTTGCCGTAGTCAGGATCGACGGCGTCGCCACGGTGATCGATGACCTTCACGCCGTCGGGGAGGTCAGCGCCGGGCCGCGTCAGGTCGTCCGCGAGCGCCGTGCCCCCCGGCCCTGCGTGGTTCGCGACTCCGTCGCCGTAGGGCACCTTCCCGAACGACTCGGTCGGGTCGACCTGGTGTCCGCGATCGGGCGTCCCAGCGCCGGTCTCGCCACCGGCATCCGTCCCGTGCCCGCCACCGCCGGACGATCCCCCGGACCCGTCCGTCAGCGCATCGGTGCCGTGGCCGCCGCCACTGCCACCGCTCGGCCCTGAGTCGAAACCACCGCCGTGGACCGTGGCGCTCTCTCCGTGCCCGCCACCGACAAACGCCGGCTCGCGCTCGGGCGCCGGCGCGTTCGCCTCCGCACTGTCCGCGTGGGCGTGCGCGTTCGCATCGACCGACACGTCGGCATTCGCCTCGGGCCGCGGCGGAGGCCCGTCCGCCTTGCTGTCCGCGTCAGCGTGCGTCCCCTGCCGCCACTCCTTCAGATCCGTCCTGAACTCGGCGATCTTCGTCCTGAAGCCGTCGGGCAGGTGCTCGAAGCCCTTCGTCAGCACACCCTCGAGGTCGCCGAGCCTCGGAAGGACCTTGGTCAACCCCTTCGACGCCCAGGCTCCGGCGTCCACGAGGTCCAGGGCCTTGCCCGCCTTGCTGATCGCCGAGGCGACCTCGCCGGTCCGCCCGACGGCACCCACCTTGCTCGCGACGCCGAAGAACGGGATGACGATCGACACGACGTTCCAGCCGCTCTCACCGAGCGCCGTCCCGGGGTCGTCGGCCCACTTGTCCCACGCCAGGGTGCCCTTGAGCAGCCCGCCCCAACCGGCCTTCGCGGCGTCGCCGTTCCACCACTCGTTCGATTCCTCGTCGTACCCGATCAAGGAGCCGAGACTCTTCCAGGTGTCGACGAAGTTGTCGCCGCTCCACTTCCAGTCACGGAAGCCGATCAGTTCACCGATGCCGCCGAGGGTCCCGACGATGACGCCGTCCCAGACGACACCCTTCACCAGGTGCGGCAGGAACCACGTCGTCTTCTCGGCACAGGACTCGTTGCGCGACTCCGCGGTGCCCCACGGCAGTTGCGTGCCCATCGGGAGTTCGTCGTAGCCGTACCCGAGGGCGTCGTCGCCCGACCCGGTGATGGCGTGCAGCGCCGGCAGGCCGCTGAGGGCGCGGATGACGTTCGCGCACTTCCGCTCGGCGGCCTGGTACTCGACGACCCGGTTCGCGACGCCGTTGATGATGTCGTTGTTCTCGCCGTTGAGCGTCTCGTCCTGGTCCCAGCTCTCGGTCTGCGTGACCGGGCCGTCCATCGTCTGGATGGTCTGCGGCTGGAAGGCGGCGACGTCACGCTGCAGCTGCTCGGCGCGTGTGACGTAGGCCTTGAGCGCCGCCACGATCGGGGTGGCCTCCTCGACGAACGTGTCGAGCGCCTTCGCAGCCGTGTCGAGGTCGTCGCCGAAGCTCGTGCCCTGCGGCCCGATCGGCGTCATGACGTCGAAGAGCTCCTGGTCGCTGGGCCCCTCGTACGATCCGGAGATCGCGCTCCACGCGGTGACGATGCCCGCGGTGCCGTCCCGGACCGCGGACGCGACCGACCGCAGCGAGGTCGCGCCGGCGGTGATGCCCTCGAGCTGGACGTCGGTGTACGGGATCTCCCCGACCTTGACGACGGCGTTCACCGGTCGAACAGCCCGTCGAACGCGGAGAAGTCCCCGTTCCCCGACGCGACGATCGCGTTCGCCTGGGCCGTCGAAGCCCCCATCTCGTCATCCCCCTCGACGATGGCGCGTGTCGCACCCGCAGCGCCGTACAACGACGCCTGGATCCGGTTCTGGATCCCCGTCAGCATGTCCTGCCGGTGCTCGAAGAACCCGGCGAGCGCTGCACCGATCACCTGTGACTGCGCCGCGGTCGCCGCATCCTGCACGACGGTGGCGACCCCCTGGACGGACCCGTCCTCGGATCCGCCCAGCGCGTCGTTCATCGTCGTGGTCTTCGACGCGACGTCCTGCAGCACGGCCTCGACCCCCGCGGGGTCGACCCGCCAGCCGTCGGCCACGTCAGCCGATGTTGCCGACGGCCGACTTCGCCTTGCTGATCGCCGCCTGCGCCGACTCGTCGTTCGACTGCAGCGAGGAGCGCAGCGTGGCGATGATCTGCTTGACCTCGCCCGCGACGGTGTTCCACCGCTGTTCCTTCGCGTGGTACTCGTCCGAGACGCCGTCGGCCTGGTAGTCGGCCATCGCCGCCTTGACGTCGGAGTCGCGCTGGGCGATGAGTGCCTCGAGCTGCGCCGCGACGGCGTTGAAGTTGTCCTGCGCGTTCTGCGACGCCGCGACGTCGTAGTCGCGACGATCTGCCTGGTTGCCACCACTCATGGTGTGTCCTCCCTCTCCCCGGAGTTCCGTCAGGCGCGACCGCTGAAGCGGGCCGCGTCGAAGTTCGAGCTGCCCTCGAGCGAGCTCGTGGACTGCGCCATGTCCTGGTCGCCCTCCTGGAACGAGCGGTCCATGCCCGAGATGCCCTGGAGCACGCTGGCGAGCGCCCCGTTCAGCTCGTTGGCGATGGTGTCCGTCTCGGACTTGAAGCGGTCGAACGCGGCACGACCGGCACCGTTGAACCGTCCCTGGAGCGGCTCGGCCGAGTCGGCCAGCTTGCGGACCAGGGTCCCCAGGTCACCGGAAGCGCCGGACGTCTGCTTGGTCAGGTTGGTGAGGACCTGTGCCCCCATTGCGAACTTCATCGCGATTCCTCTCTGTCCTTCCCCCCACCCCTGTACGGGTGACAGCGAACGAGTGCAGCCTAGACCACCGGACGCGACCCGTCACGTCCCCCGTCTGACATGATCGGTGGTGCCGATGGGAGGTGAGGCATGTCGTCGATCGTGGTCGAGACGGTGGTCCCCGTGATGACCTGTGGCCGCTGCGGCGCGCCCTCCACGCAGGGTCAGCGGTTCTGCACGGACTGCGGCACCCTGCTCGGTCGGACGGTGACCGCGTCGGAGTACGACGCCCTCCGTGACGTCGTCGTCGCCGGTCCGGGTGCCGTCGCTGCCGCACGACTGGTCGACGTCGTCGTCTGCCTGCTCGGCGGCGCCGCGGGCGCCGCGCTCCTCTTCCTCGCCCACACCGCGGTCCCGACGTCCGACGCGGTCGGCACCTCGGTCGTCGGAGCGCTGCTCGGCGTCGTCGCGACGGCCGCGATCGTGGTGATCCGCGCCTCCAGGACGGGTCGGGGTCCCGGCGGCGTCCTCCTGTCCACCCGCGTCGTCGACGTGGACGACGCGCTGCCCGCCGGGCCGCTCCGGCAGCTGGCCCGCATCGGTCGCGGCGCGCGTCGCGAGCGCCGGTCCGGCCCCTGGGCCGCCGCGACGGGCACGCTGACCGCGGCGCTCCGGCTGGGCCGCGAGCCGCTCTCGCCGGCACTGCCGCCCCTCGGGACGGCGTTCGGTCCGGCCGCGTCCGCGGGCGTGCGTCCGGGCTCCGCACCGGCGCGCGAGCAGCCTGGAGGCCCGGTGCCGGTCGGCCTCGACGCCACGCGACGGTCGGTGGGCGCGTCCACGGCCCTCGCCGGCTTCGACGCGGTGCCCGCACCGGCTGCACCGGCCGCTCCGGCCCTCGACGAGTCGATCCCGGCGGACGCCGTCGTGCTCCGCTCCGAACAGGGCGCCGTCCACTGGTTCCACGGGACCTGCGTCGTCGGACGCAACCCCGAGGCGGAACCCGGCGTCGCCACCGTCGCGGTACCCGACCTGTCCCGGACGCTGTCGAAGACCCACGTCGCGCTCGTGCAGGCCGACGGCGCGGTCGTGCTCCGCGACCTCGGTTCGACGAACGGCACCACCGTGGTGCGTCCCGACGGGTCCTTCGAGGTCCTCGTCGCCGGCGTGGACGTCGTGGTGGACGGCGGCTCGATCGTCCGCATCGGCGACCACGCCTTCTCGGTCGTCCGCACCGGAGCGGCGTCGTGAGCCCGTTCGGTGCGACCCGGCGAACGGGCCCGACGGACGACCGCCCGCCGGCGCGGCACCCGCTCCTCGACTCCGTCGGTGACGGCAGCGTGCGCATCGAGAGCCGGGCCGCCGTCGTGCGGCTCGGGCGGGCGCAGGCCGACCTGCTCGGACGCGCCGCGGACGTCGGAGCGCGGCCGATCCTCGTCACCGACGGCCTCTCCGTCGTGACCGAGGCCCTCCGGCAGGCGCTGCTGGACGCGGGCGGCGCGTGGGTCGTCCGCGGTGACGACGGCCTGCGGAACGGGCTCGACGGCCGTCGACTCGACGCGTTCCCGGACGCCGTGCGGACCGGGCCACCGCGGTCGGTCGACGAGGTCGCGGTCAGCTTCCTCCGCCCGGTCGCGCCGACCGCCGACCAGCTCGTGGTCTCGGTGTCGGTGCGACACCGTGCCGCCGCGGAGACCGTGCTCGGCACGACGTCCGAGCTGCTCGCGACCGAGCTCGCCGGCGCGGCGCCCACGGGCTGGGGCACGCACGAGCCCGCCGGACGCCCGTGGGACCGTCGCACGCTGACCGAGGCCGCGCGGGACCGCATGCCGGACCCGACCCGGTTCGTCGTCGTGGGATCGGCGGCGGCTCCGGTCGCGTTCACCGTCACCGCGCAGCGCACCGACCAGGGGGTCGAGGAACTCACCACGGGTCTGCTCTCGGTGGGGGCGCCTGGTGACGCGGCCGCCGCCGCCCGGGTCGAGGCCGTGCCGCAGGTGCTCGGACGGCTCGCCGCCACCCAGCTCCCGCTCTTCGCGCTGGTCCTGCGTCGCCCGGGCCGCGCCGACCTCGCGCAGGCGCCGCGCATGCCGTTCCCACCCGTCCCGGTGGCCGTGCTCCTCGGCGCGCCCGCCGTCCGGCAGCTCGGGCTCGACCCCGCGGTCATGCGCGACCGCTTCGGCGCCGTCGTCGCGGGGAAGCCACGGATCCCGGCGCTCGTGCTGCCGTTCGGTCGTCACCGCGACCGCAGTCCGGTCGAGGAGCTCCGCGACCTGGTCGAGCACGTCGGGCAGGACCGGGTGGCGGACGCGGTGGGGATGGACGAGTCGACGAGGGAACAGGTGCGGCGTGCCACGGAACAGTGACTCGATCCTGCTCGAGAGCGTCTCGACGCACCGCCGACGGCTCCGACAGGCGTTCGTCCTCGGGCGCCTGGCCGACCGGCGGCTCGTGAACGACAACGTCAAGCGCCTCGTCGGCAGCGTCGTGCTCGCGGCGGTCGTCGGGGTGGGCTGCCTCGGGTACTCCTTCGTCACGAACGCGCTCGCCCAGCAGGCCGCGCAGCAACAGCAACAGCAACAGCAGCTACAACGGGAGACCAAGTGACCGACTTCACCCGCGTGACGGTCGTCGGTGCCGGTCGCCGCGCCGACGTCGTCGTGGCGTCCGACGAGCCGTTCGCCGGACTCCTCCCCCGGTTCGTCGACATCCTCGACGAACCGATCGCCGACTCCGCGCACCCGGTCGCCCTCGTGCGGGTCACCGGAGAAGAGGTCTCGCTCGCGGACGACGCCGCGACGCAGGAGATCGGCGACGGCGAGGTCCTGCACCTCGTCCGGCGCGCCGACGCCCCGCCGCCGCCCGAGGTCTCCGACGTGACCGATGCCGTCGCCGACACCCTCGGCAGGCGGCACGACGGCTGGGGCACGGGCGCGCGCCAGGCCGTCGCCGCCGCGGCGGTCGGCGCGAGCGCTTCCGTCACGGGGTCCCTCGTGGTGGCCGCGTCCGCCGTCGCCCCGGTCCGCGCCGCCCTCGCGGGCGACGACGGGGCGGTGCCTCCCGCGCTGCTGCCGGCCGTGCTGGTCGGCAGCGGGGTCGTGCTCGCCGTCGCCGCGCTCGTCGCCGGTCGCGCCGGTGCCCGGTGGACCGGGATCGCGCTCACGGCGGCGGCGGCGGGACTCGCCCTGCCGATCGGGCTCGCGCTCGGACCCCACGTCGCCGCCGACGGCCCCGCACCCGCCATGACCGCAGGGGTGGTGCTCGTCTGGGCGTGGATCGCACTCGGCCTCGGGCTCGGTGTCGGCGGGCGGACCCGGACGGTCGGCGTGGCCGCCGTCGTCGGCGTCGTGCTGCCCCTGCTCGGCATGGTGACGTGGGCCACCCCCGCGCCGACCGCCGCCGGGTGGGGCGTGGTGGCGGTGGCCTCGATCGCGGTGTGCGGTCTCCTGCCGTCCGTCGCGATGTCGACCGCGGGCCTCACCGGCCTGGACGACCAGGTCAGCGGTGGTGCGCCCGTCGCGCGCGGACGTGTGCTGACCGCCCTCGACGACGCGTACCGGGCACTCGACTGGACGACCGCGGCGGTCGCGGCCCCGATCGCCCTCGCCGGAGCCGCCCTCGTCGCCGACGACGATCCCTGGGCGATCGGGCTCGGTGCCGCGACGGTCGTGGTCGCGGCACTCCGCACCCGCGCCTTCCCACTGGCGGTGCAGGGCGTCCTGCTCTGGTCGGCCGTGGTGGTCGCCGCGGTGCTCGGTCTGGTCGGACACGCCGCCACGGCACCGCTCCCGGTACTCGGTGCGACGGCGGGCGTGGGCATCCTCGCGGCGCTGCTGGCCGGGGTGCGTCCGGCAGCGCACGGGCGTGCTCGGCTCCGGTCGCTCGGCAACGTGCTCGAGACCGTCTCGGTGGTCGTGATGCTCCCGCTGCTGCTCGGCACCTTCGGCCTCTTCGCCGCGCTCCTGGAGACGTTCTGACGATGCGGATCCTCGACGACGTGGTCCCCGCGATCGGACGCGCGTTCTTCGGCAGCGTGGTGAGCGGTGCCCGCGAGCTCGACGACGCGCACCGGGCGATCCGGCAGGGCGTCCCGACGAGCCGGCGGATCGCCTTCGCGGCGCTCCGGGGCGGGACCGGCTGCTCGACCACGGCCGCCGCGGTCGCCACGGTCCTCGCCAGACGGCGGAGCGGCCGGGTCCTCGGGGTCGACGGTGCCGCCGGTCCCCGGTCGTTCGCAACGCTGGCGGGGGCCGACCACGGCGGTCCGACGGCACGGTCCGACCGCCGCGAGGCCGCCCGGACCTCGTGGGACGCCACGGACGGGCTGGCCGAGGCCGCGTCGGGCCTGCACGTGCTCAGGATCGGGGACCCCCGGTTGCCCTCTCGTCAGGCCGCGCCCGACGAGTGGACCGCAGCGGTCGACCCGATCGCCCGCTTCTTCGACGTCGTCGTCGGCGACTGGGGCTCCCGCAGCCCCTTCGTCGACCTCGGCGCCGTCGCCGCGGACGCACACGTCGTCGCCCTCGTCACCGGGGCCGACCGGCCCGGGGTGGAGGAGGGCATCGCCCACGCCGACGCCCTCCGTCGCCACGCGCCCGACACCCGTGTCGTCGTCGTCCCGGTCGACACCGTCGGCGCCGGGCTGCGCGCCGCCCGGGCCGCCGCGGACTGGCCGGACCACGTCGTCCTCCCGGTGCCGCACGACCCGACGACGACCGTGCCCGGGGTCCGCCCGACCGCGTCCCGCACCGCCCTCGTCCACCTGACCGCCGCACTGGTCGACGCCGCCGTCGGCCGACGATCGACGGAGGCCTCCCGGTGAACCGCATCGTGCACCGTCCCGCGCGGGTCTCCACCCCGCTCGTCCGGCCCGAGGCCGAACAGCTCGCACCGCCGCCGCAGCTCCCCGAGGGCCCGAGCGGCGGGATCCCGCTGCAGTCGCTCCTGCCGGTGATCGGCGCGGTGTCGTCGGTCGTGATGATGGTCGTGCTGCGCGGGAACAACCCGGTGCTCATGGTCGTCGCGGCCCTGGTGTTCGTGGTCGCCCTGGTCGGCGGGCTCGGCATGGCCTTCACCCAGCGGGGCAACGCCGTCCGCAACCGCCGGACCCAGCGGGAGCGGTACCTCGACCACCTCGAGGAGCTCCGCGGCGACCTGCGTGCCCGGACGACCGCGGTCCGCGAGCGGGCCGAGCACGTCGACCCGTCCCCGGACACGCTCCCCCGGCTGGTCGGCGACCCCGCGCGGCTCTGGGAGCGCCGCCGGTCGCACGGGGACTTCCTCCGGGTGCGCGTCGGCTCGGGCGACGTGCGCTGGCTCGACCTCGTCGTGCCGCCGGACCAGAACCCGGTCCAGCCACTCGACCCGCTGATGCTCGCCGAGCTCGAGCAGGTCGCGGAGCACTACGGCACGGTCCACGCCATGCCGATCGCGATCCGGCTCGACGACGCCGGCGACGTCTCGGTCGTCGGTGACCGCGACGCCGTGCTCGCGGTCGCCCGGGCCCTGGTCGCCCAGCTCGCCGCCCTCCACGCTCCCGAGGACCTGCAGCTCGCGGCGGCGTTCCCCGCCGACCGTGCCGCCGACTGGGAGTGGTTCGACCTGCTCCCGCACGTGCGGATGGACCGGACCTTCGACGGCCCGCTCCGGGCACGCCGCGTCGCCGAGGACGTCCCCTCGCTGGCCCGCGCCCTCGCCGCCGAGCTCGGCGAGCGCGCCCGGACCGCGGCGACCTGGCGACGCTCGGGCGACTCCGGGAAGCGGAGCGACCTCGCCCGACTGGTCGTCCTCGCCGACGAGCACGGCGGTGTCGCGATCCCGCTCGCGCTGCCCGAGGGCGAGACCCGCCCGGAGGACCTCCGCATCACGGTCGTCCACCTGGTGGCAGACCGTCTGCACGAACCGTCCGACGTCCGGGTCCGGGTCACGGCACGGACCGGGACGACCGACGACCCCGGAGCGCCCCCGAGGACCGCGCTCGAGATCGTCGACGCCCGCGACGTCGAGGAGGGCGAGCCCGCACCCGTGCAGACGGCGGTGTGCGACCCGGTCCCACCGTCGCTCGTCACGGCCGTCGCCAGGGCGCTCGCACCGCTCCGGCTGTCCGCGGACGCCGAGGAGCGCACCGAGTCGTCCACCGCGATCGGCGTCACCGACCTCCTCGGGGTCGACGACGTCACGACGATCGACCCCGACCGGACGTGGCGACCGCGGGCGCCCCGCGACTTCCTCCGCGTGCCGATCGGGGTCGACGACTTCGGCGCTCCCCTGTTGCTCGACCTCAAGGAGTCCGCGCAGCTCGGCATGGGGCCGCACGGCATCTGCATCGGTGCGACCGGGTCCGGCAAGAGCGAGATGCTCCGTACGCTCGTGCTCGGACTCGCGGTCTCGCACCCACCCGAGGACCTCGCGATGATCCTCGTCGACTACAAGGGCGGCGCGGCGTTCGCGCCGTTCGCACGGCTGCCGCACGTCGCCGGGCTCATCGACAACCTCGCGGACGACCCGCAGCTGACCCGACGTGCCCGGGCCTCCATCGCCGGCGAGGTCCGGCGCCGGCAGGAGATGCTCCGCGACGCCGGGGCCGCGCCGTCGATCACGCACTACCGCGAGCTGCGGACGCACCGGCCGGAGCTGCCGCCGATGCCCCACCTCGTGCTGGTCATCGACGAGTTCGGCGAGCTCCTGACGGCCGAACCCGAGTTCGTCGACCTGCTGCTCATGATCGGCCGCATCGGACGGTCGATCGGCGTGCACCTGCTGCTCTCCAGCCAGCGGATCGAGGCCGGCAAGCTCCGCGGCCTCGACACCTACCTGTCGTACCGGCTCGGGCTCCGCACCTTCTCGGAGGCGGAGAGCCAGGTCGTCCTCGACACCGGCGACGCGTTCCACCTGCCGGCGGTCCCGGGCTACGGGTACCTCAAGGTCGACACGAGCGTGTACACCCGGTTCCGTTCCGGCTACGTGTCGGGCCCGGTGGAGGACGCCACCCCGGCGGCCGTCGCAGCCGCTGCGAGCACGGACACGGCGCCGGAGCCGTTCGAGCTCCCGGTGTACAACACCGTCGCGACCGAGGACGACGACCCGGGCGAGGCCGAGCTCGCGTCGCCGGACGTCGGACGGAGCGTCGTCGACGAGGCCGTCGAACGGCTCGGCCGCGGCGACCGGGCGACGACGCCGGTCTGGCTCCCGCCGCTCCCGACCCGTCTGGCGCTCGGCGCGGTGCTCGACCCCGACCGGACGCGGGACCCCGCGGGCATCACCGTGCCGATCGGGCTGCTCGACGACCCGGCCCGCCAGCGTCAGCGCCCGTGGTCGCTCGACCTCACCCAGGGCGGCGGGCACGTGGCCGTCATCGGCGCCCCCGGGTCCGGCCGCACGACGTTCCTGCGCACCGTCGCCGCATCGATCGCGCTCACGACGACCCCGCGGCAGGTCAGCGTCTACGGCATGGACCTCGCCGGCGGCGGGCTCGGCCGGATCGAGGGCTTCCCGCACGTCGGCGGCGTCGCGACCCGCGCCGACCGGAACCGCCTGCTGCGCCTCGTCGAGGAGCTCCAGGCGATGATCCGGCTGCGCGAGCGGGTGTTCCGCGACCACGGCATCGACTCGCTCGCGATGCTGCGCACGCGCCACGCCGCAGGACGGGTGCCGGAGCTCGGCTCGGCGGACGTCGTGCTGCTCGTGGACGGTCTCGGCGTCATGCGCACCGAGTTCGAGGAGCTCGAGGACGCCTTCGGCGACCTGCTCCAGCGCGGCGGCAGCTTCGGCATCCACGTCGTGGTGGCGCTGACCCGGTGGAACGAACTCCGCCTCGCGAACCAGCCGCTCATCGGCCAGCGCTTCGAGCTGCGTCTGAACGACCCGGCCGACTCGACCATCGCCCGTGCGGCCGCGGCGACCCTCAAGTCCGGGGAGCCCGGCCGGGTCCTGACGGGGGACGAACTGTTCGGCCAGGTCGCGCTGCCCGTCCTCGACGACGTGGACGACGGTGCCGTCGGCGACGAGCTGGCCGCGCTCGCACAGCGGGTGGCGGACAGCTGGGGCGGTCCCGCCGCGGCACCGATCCGACTGCTGCCCGAGTCCTTCGACCCGGCCGAACTGCCGGACGCACTCGCGATGCCCGCCTCCGTGCCGTTCGCACTGCGCCAGGACACGATGGACTTCGTGGTGTTCGACCCCGCCGTCGACCAGCACCTGCTCGTCTTCGGTGACACGGCGAGCGGGAAGACCGCCCTGCTGCGCGGACTGGCCGCCGGGTTCGTGGAGCGCTCGACGCCCGACGAGCTCGTCCTCGCCTTCATGGACGTCCGCGGCGGTGCGGCGGCGGGCACTCCGGACGAGTTCCTCGGCGGGCACGCCACGAACGGCCGCGACGCCCGCGGCCTGGCGGCGGCGATCGCGGCCGAGCTCGAGCAGCGCGCGTCCGGCGCCTCGACCGGTCCCCGCCCGCGCATCGTCGTGCTCGTGGACGACTACGACATCGTCGCGTCGGCGGGGACGGACCCGCTCGCTCCGCTCGTGCCGTACCTGCCGTCGGCCCGCGACCTCGGCCTCCACGTGGTCCTCACCCGCCCCGTCGCCGGTGCAGGGCGGGCGATGTACGACACCGTGATCCAGTCCGTCCGCGACTCCGGTGCGACCGGTCTGGTGCTGAGCGGTGAGCGATCCGAGGGGCAGGTGTTCCCGAAGGTGTACGCCGAGCAGTTCCCGCCCGGACGCGGCCGACTGGTGCGCCGCGGCAGCCCGCCACGCATCGTGCAGGTCGCACACTTCCCGGCCGCGCAGGTCCCCGCTCCGGCGCAGGCGGACCCCGCCGGCCAGACGACCGTCCTCGATCCGAAGGGAGCCGTCGATGCCCCGTGAACTGGTGATCCTCTCGCGGACCGCCCCGGAGCTCGCCGTCTTCGTCGGGGCCGGAGCCGACGTCGCCCCCGACCTGCGGGTGCGGACGCTCGACGGCGGCGCGGTGACGGAGATCGTGGACCACCGTGGCCTGGCGGTCCTCAGCGTCCAGGTCCCCGAACTCGTCGAGAACCCCGCCGAGGTCGCACGACTCGCGCCGTGGTCGTCCCTGTCGGCGCCCGTGTGGTGGACCGACGCCTGGGCGCCATGGGGCGAGCAGGGTGACGTCGGTGTCGCGATCGCACGGGCCTGGGCCTCGGCCGGCGGAGCCGCGATCCGCGTCGAGGACGGCTCGTGAGCTCCCTCCCCCCGGCCTCCGCACCCCTCCCCCCGATGCCGGGCCCGCGTCGGTCGGCGGCGCAGCGTGCCCGGACCGTCCTCGTGGCCGGGGTCGCCGGTGGGACCGGGACGACCACGGTCGCGGCGCTGCTCGCCGATGCGGTCGGTGGTCGGCTCGGCGTCGTGGTGCAGGCGACGGACCACTCGGGCGGCGAGCTCGCCGCCCGCTTGCCGACGCTCCGACCGGCCACCTCGCGTGTGACGGTGCACGACGCCGGACCCCACGTGGCCCCGGCCGCCGCGCTCGCGGCGACGCCGGAGAACTCCCTCGTCGTCGTGGGGCGCGCCACCCCGGACGGTGTCACGGACGTCCAGGGGTCGCTCGCGGCGATCGCGGGCGAACCGGACCCGACGCTGCTCGGCCGCTCGGTGGTGGTGCTCGTCGACCGGGCCCCGAAGCCCGCGACGATCGACCTGGGAGCGCTGCGCGAGACGGGGGTCGCCGGGGTGCTCGTGCTGCGCGCGGACCGCGCGCTCGCCCGACCGGGACGCATCGACACCACCGGACTCGCCCGACCCACCGTCGGGACGGTGTCGGAGCTCCTGGCCGCCCTCCGCTGGTAGCGACCGGTCGCCCCGTCCCCGAGCGCTGACGGGGAGCCGCGCCCCGACCGGAGACCGCTCCCCCGGACGGACGGGAGGCGCGGTGCCAGCTGGCACCGCGCCTCCCGTCCGTCGTGTGGTCGCGTCGTGTGGTCGCGTCAGCCGCGCGCGGACCGCACCCGCTCGGCGAACGCCGCGTGCAGCGGGTGCTCGGCGTCGAGCCCGGTGATCTCGGTCGCCACGTCGGCGTCCGAGCGGTCCGAGCGCAGGAGCTGCTGCAGCTCCACGCTCTGCTCGTCGTCGGCGACGTCGAACCGCAGCGCTGCACCCATCGCGTCGAGCAGCGCGGTCGGCTCCGTGCCGTCCTCGGCGAGGGCGGCGGCGGGCGAGACGAACCGCTCGTCGCGCGACAGCTTGCGGAGCGGCTGCCGCCCGACGCGGGTGACCGTGTCGGGCAGGTGCGGGTTCTCGAACCGCGCGATGATCGCCTGCACGTAGGAGCGGTGCACCTCGGGGTCGAGCTCGTGACGACGGACCAGCAGATCGCTCGTCTCGGCGAGCACCGACTCGAGCTCGGAGCGCACGGCGGGGATCGCGACGGCGTCCGAGATCTTGTCCGCGCCGGCGAGGAACCCGTGGTACGCCACGGTGGCGTGCCCGGTGTTCACCGTGAAGAGCTTCCGCTCGATGGATGCGGCGAGCCCGTCGACGTAGTGCGCGCCGGGGATCTCCGGCTCGTTCCCACCGAACGGGGTGCGGTCGATGGCCCACTCGAAGTACGTCTCGACGGTGACGTCGAGACCGGCACCCTCGGGCTGGGCCGGGACGATCCGGTCGACGGCCGTGTTCGCGAAGACCGCCTTGGCCAGGGCATCGTCCCTCGACTCGGCGGGAAGCGCCTCGACGATGGACTCCCGCAGGCGGTCGGTCGCGTTGATCGCGTTCTCGCAGGCCATCACGGCGAGCGGGGCGGCGTCGGCGTCACGCTGCTGGAGCGCCTTCGCGATGACCGGGGCGATGAACTTGAGGACCGTCGGGCCGACCGCGCAGGTGACGATGTCGGCGGCGGCGACCTCGTCGATGACGCCGGCCTCGTCCTGCGCGCTGTTCACGGCGCGGAAGTCGGTGACCTCGTGGTCCTGCGCACCCTGCCCGACCTCGTGCACGGTGTACGAGTCGGCGGCGGCGAGGGCGTCGATGAGCGGCGCGGCGACGTCGGCGAAGACGACCTCGTACCCGGCCTGGTGCAGCAGGAGCCCGACGAAGCCGCGGCCGATGTTGCCGGCGCCGAAGTGGACGGCGGTGCCGGTCACTCGTTGACCTCGCCGAGGATCGACAGGATGGCCGCGGTGTCCGGGGCGTCGGTCAGCTTCTGGACCTCGTCCTCGTCCGAGAACACGATCGCGATCTTCGAGAGGATGTCGAGGTGCTCGTTGTTGACGCCGGCGATGCCGACGACGAAGCGCACGGGGTTGCCGTCCCAGTCGATGGGGGTGGCGTAGCGGATGAACGACAGCGCCGACGACTTGATGGCGTCCTTGGCGTCGTTGGTGCCGTGCGGGATGGCGAGGAAGTTCCCCATGTAGGTCGAGACGCTCTTCTCGCGCTCGAGCATCGCCGGGTAGTAGTCCGCCGTGACCGCGCCCGCAGCCTCGAGGATCTCGGCCGCCTCCTTCATCGCCTCCGACTTGGTCGGGGCGGTGTCCTCGGTGTGGATGCGGATCTGGCTCTCCTGCAGGACGGGCATCGGGGGTTCTCCTTGTTCTCGACGGACGTGGTGGAGGGGACGGGCTCGCACCCGTCCCCTCCGATACTGCACTTCGTTACTGGTTCTTGAGCTGGTCGACGACCTGGTCGTACTGCGGCGCGTTCATGAAGTTGCCGACCGACACGTGCTGTGCGTTCGGGTTCTTCTGCTTGGCGCGGTCCGTCAGCTCCTCCTGCGTGATGATCAGGTCCTCGGTGCCGTCGAGGTTCGCGATCGCCTTGTTGACGACCGTGACCCCCTCGATGCCCGCCTTCTTGACCTTGTTGCGCAGGACGCTGGCACCCATGGCACTCGAGCCCATGCCGGCGTCGCAGGCGAACACGACGCTCTCGACGCGGGTCGCCGTCGCGGTGCCGGAGCCGACGCCACCGAAGGCGGCCTCGGTCTCCTCCTCCGAGCGCGGCGCGTTGTTGCCGAGCAGGCCCGAGGTCGCGGCGTTCACGTCACGGCCCTTGTTGGCCTGGAGCTTCGCCATCGCGGCGCTCATGTCACCACCGCCGTTCGCCAGGTCGCGCTTGCGGCTGGCGAGCAGGAAGAAGGACGCCACCGCGAACGAGACCGCTGCGGAGAGGACGACCGACAGGATGACGCCGACGTAGCTGTCCTTCGCCGTGGCGGTGAGGACGGCGATGATGGAACCGGGCGAGGCCGGGGCGACGAGGCCGGACTGGAACGCCACGTTCGTCGCGACACCGGTCGCACCGCCGAGGATGACGGCGAGGAACAGGACCGGCTTCTGCAGCACGTACGGGAAGTAGATCTCGTGGATGCCACCGAAGAACTGGATCAGGATCGCGCCGGGAGCGGTCGAGCGGGCGATGCCGACACCGAAGAAGGTGAAGGCGAGCAGGATGCCGAGACCGGGGCCGGGGTTCGCCTCGAGCAGGAACAGGATGCTCTTGCCGGACTCCTGGACCTGCTGCGCGCCGAGCTGGTCGAGCACGCCGTGGTTGATCGCGTTGTTGAGGAAGAAGACCTTGGCGGGCTCGATGATGACGCTGGCGAGCGGCAGGAGTGAGCTGTCGACGAGGAACTTCACCGCGGCGCCGAGCCCCTCGGCGATGAGCTTGAACAGCGGCGCGAGCCAGAAGAAGCCGATGAGCGCGAGCACGAAGCCGAGGATGCCGGCCGCGTAGTTGTTCACGAGCATCTCGAAGCCGGGCTTGATCTTGCCGTCCCAGATCTTGTCGATCTGCTTGATGAGCCACGCGCCGAGCGGGCCGCAGATCATCGCGCCGAGGATCATGATGGTGCCGTTGGCGCCGATGATCACGCCCATCGCCATGATCGAGCCGACGACGGCGCCGCGGGTCTCGTAGATCATCCGGCCGCCCTGGAAGGCGATCGCGAGCGGGATGAGGTAGGTCAGGATCGGGCTGACGAGACCGATGTTCG
Organism: Curtobacterium subtropicum; assembly: GCF_030362975.1. Classification (NCBI taxonomy): domain Bacteria; kingdom Bacillati; phylum Actinomycetota; class Actinomycetes; order Micrococcales; family Microbacteriaceae; genus Curtobacterium; species Curtobacterium subtropicum. The sequence continues at coordinate 45,603 of NZ_JAUCMM010000006.1, read as the reverse complement.
CCACGCCGTTCGTCTCACCGAAGCCGCCGAGGACGCCGACGGGCGTCCAACCGGTCTCGATGAAGAACGCGGTGATGAGGCCCCACGCGATGAAGATCGCGATGTTCGGCATGACCATGCCGGAGAGGAACGTGCCGAACTTCTGGACGGCGACGCGTGCGCCGCCCCGCGACTTCGCGGGGGCGTCGGGCGCTGCAACGGACGACGTTGTCATGTGCCTGGCTTTCTGTGAGGGGTGCTGCTGCGGTGTGAAGGGGTGCTGGGTGGTGCGGGTGCTGCGGGTACTGCGTGGGGTGGAGCGGTCGGGTCAGACGGCGTGCGCGGCAGCCGCTGCGGACTTCGCAGCCGCCGCGGTGCTCGCGGCGAGGGCCGCCTTCGCCATCTCGCGGGCCTGCTCGAGCGTGTGCTTGCCGAGCTCGGCGCGCACGTCGGCCAGGGCCGCGGGGGTCATGGACAGGGTGGTGGCGCCGAGGCCGACGAGCACGACGGCGAGCAGCGGGTCGGCCGCGGCCTCGCCGCAGATGCCCACGGCCTTGCCCGCGTCGGCGCCGGCAGCACCGAGCTGTGCGACGAGGCGCAGGACGGCGGGGTGCCACGGGTCCTGGTAGGACGCGACGGTGCCGAGCATGCGGTCGGCGGCCATCGTGTACTGGGTCAGGTCGTTCGTGCCGATCGACACGAAGTCCGCGTTGGCGAAGACCTGCTCGGCCATGAGCGCGAGCGAGGGGACCTCGGCCATGACGCCGGCGGTGCGGATGCCGAGCTCGCGGGCGAGGCCGACGAAGTACTCGGTCTCCTCGGCGTCGGCGACCATCGGGGCCATCACCCAGAGGTCGGCCTCGGTCGCGGCGTCGGCCTGGGCGAGGGCGGTGAGCTGGTCGCGGAGGACCTCCTCGTGGTTCCGCAGCGCACGGAGACCGCGGCGACCGAGCGCCGGGTTCTCCTCGTCCTTGTCGGTGAGGAACGGCAGCGGCTTGTCAGCGCCGGCGTCGAGGGCGCGCACGACGACCTTCCTGCCGGGGAACGCCTCGAGCAGCTGGCGGTACGACTCGGTCTGCTGCTCGACGGTCGGCGCCTTCGGCGAGTCGAGGAAGAGGAACTCGGTGCGGAAGAGCCCCACGCCCTCCGCACCGAGAGCAACGGCGCCCGCGGCGTCGGCGGGGCTGCCGAGGTTCGCGAGCAGCGGGACGGTGTGCCCGTCGGCGAGCGCACCGGCGGTGAGCGGTGCGCCAGCGGCGGCCAGGCGATCGGCGATGCGCTGGTCGACCTCGGCCACGAGCTCGGCCGAGGGGTCGACGACGACGGTGCCGGCCGCGGCGTCGACGACCACGTGCGTGCCGTCGGCGAGACCGTCGGCGCCGGTGACGCCGACGATCGCGGTGATGCCCTTGGCACGGGCGAGGATCGCGGTGTGCGAGGTCGGGCCGCCGTCGCGGGTGACGAGGGCGAGCACCTTGTCGAGGTCGAGCAGTGCGGTGTCGGCCGGCGCGAGGTCACGGGCGACGAGAACGAAGGGGGTGTCCGACTCGGGGACGCCCGGGGCGGGGACACCGCGGAGCTTCGCGATGATGCGCTGGGCGACGTCGTCGAGGTCCGCCGCGCGCTCCCCCATGTAGCCACCCATCCCGACGAGCAGGTCGCGGAACTGACCGAACGCCTCGAACACCGCGCGCTCGGCGTTGGTGCCGCCGTGGATGCGGGCGTGCACGTCGTCGAGGAGCGTCGGGTCCTGCGCCATCAGCGCCTGCGCCTCGAGCACGGCCTGGGCGTCGCCGCCGGCGAGCTGTCCGCGCTTGGTGAGGTCCTCGGCCACCGCGGCGAGCGCCTCGGCGACGGCGTGCTCCGCGTCGTCCGTCGTACCGGTCAGCGCGTCCTTCGACGGTTCCCCGAGCGGGTCCGCCATGCGGAGCACGGGGCCGTGGGCGACGCCGCGGCCGACGCCGGTGCCGAGCAGTTCGGACATTCGAGACTCCTTCATCTCCACGCGCTCACGGTGGGGGGTGGTTCGTTCGGTGCGCAGCGACACGAACGGACCACGCCCGTGCGGCTTGGCAGCACACTACCCCGATCCGCGTTGACAAACAAACACATCCGGGGATAAAAATGCAGAAACAGATGCCCGTTTGCGTCTGGTGGACGAAGCGATCCGGGCACTTCCGGCGCTGATCTGCCCGAGCATGCCCGTTCTGTTCCGAGCAGGCCGATCGACCGAGACGACGAGGTCCATGTACGCACCAGAGCGCCACCAGCGCATCGTCGAACGCGCCCGGTCGCAGGGGCGCGTGGACGTCAAGGACCTCGCCGAGCTGCTCGAGGTCACCCCGGAGACCATCCGCCGCGACCTGACGAGCCTCGAGCGACGCGGGCTCGTCCGGCGCGCACACGGCGGCGCGATCCCCGTCGAGCGGATCACCCTGCACCCGGGGGTCGGCGACCGCGGCGGCATCAACCAGGCCGAGAAGATGGTGATCGCCGAGGCCGCCCTCGCCGAGCTCCCGGAGAACGGCTCGGTGATGATCGACGCCGGCACCTCCACCATCTGCCTGGCCGAGATGCTCCCCACCGACCGTGGGCTCACCGTCGTCACGCACTCGCTGCCCGTGGCGATGGCGGTCGCGAACCGGTCCGGCATCGACCTGCACCTGCTCGGCGGCAACATCCGCAGCGACTCCCTCGCCGGCGTCGGCACGTGGACGCACCAGCTCATCGGCATGGTGAGCGTCGACGTCGCCTTCATCAGCATCAACGGCATCACGCCCGAGCGCGGCCTGACGACGCACAACATGGCCGAGGCCGCCGTGAAGAGCGCCATGATCAAGTCGGCCCGCCGGAGCATCCTGCTCGCCGACCACACGAAGTTCGGCCGCGAGGAGTTCGGCCGCGTCGCGCCGCTCGCCGCGATCGACACGATCATCACCGACCCCGGCGTGAACGCCGACCTCGTGCGCGAGGTCGAGGCCGCCGGCACCGAGGTCCTCTGGCCCGGTCGCGACTGACCGGCGCCGGTCCCCGGGACCGCCCACCAGGCGCTCGCTAGCATGAGCGCACCACCCGTCGACAGGAGTCCATCGATGTCCGAAGCCACCCGCACCGTCACCGTCGCCAGCGCGTCCGGCCTGCACGCCCGCCCCGCGTCCCTCTTCGTCCAGACCGTGACCGCGTCCGGCCACCAGGTGACGATCGCCAAGGGCGACAAGTCCGGCAACGCGGGCAGCATCCTCGCGCTCCTCGGCCTGGGCATCGAGAACGGCGACGAGGTCACCCTCACGGTGACCGGCGACGACGCCGAGGCGACGGCCGACAGCCTGGTCGAGTTCCTGCAGACGGACCACGACGCGGCCTGATCGCGCCGGTCGCGCACGCGACCACACGACGGACGGGAGGCACGGTGCCAGCTGGCACCGTGCCTCCCGTCCGTTGCGTGCGTGCGGTCACGGCCACGGGTGCGCCGGAGCCGTCGGCGCGCGTCGGTAGGGTGGTCGGCATGACACGCCTGCGCCTCGCATCCGTCAACGTGAACGGCGTCCGCGCCGCGTTCCGGAAGGGCATGGGCGACTGGCTCGACACGCGCGACGTCGACGTGCTCGCCCTGCAGGAGGTCCGTGCCTCGAGCGACGACCTGGCCGGGCTGCTCGGCGACGAGTGGGACATCGTGCACGACCCGGCCACGGCGAAGGGCCGCGCGGGCGTCGCGATCGCCTCGCGGCACCGTGCGCACGTCCACCGGGTGGAGATCGGACCGTCGGACTTCGACTCCGCAGGCCGCTGGATCGAGGCCGACTACGAGCTCGACGGCACCACGGTCACGGTGGTGTCCTGCTACGTCCACTCCGGCGAGGTCGACACCCCGAAGCAGGACGAGAAGTGGAAGTTCCTCGACGCGATGACCGAGCGGCTGCCCGCCCTGCGCGCGCACAACCCGCTCGCGGTCGTGGTCGGCGACCTCAACGTCGGGCACGACCAGCGCGACATCAAGAACTGGAAGGGCAACGTCAAGCGCGCGGGCTTCCTGCCCCGTGAGCGCGCCTACTTCTCGCGGTTCTTCGGCGCCGAGGGCGAGCAGGTCGAGGGCGCGGACGGTTCGACGGGCCCCGGCCTCGGGTGGGTCGACGTCGGGCGCGAGCAGGCCGGCGACGTCGACGGCCCGTACACGTGGTGGTCGTGGCGCGGGCAGGCCTTCGACAACGACTCGGGCTGGCGCATCGACTACCAGGTGGCCACCCCCGACCTCGCGGCGAAGGTCTCGAGCTACACGGTCGACCGTGCTGCGGCGTACGACCAGCGATGGTCCGACCACGCCCCCGTGGTCGTCGACTACGAACTCTGACCTCCTCCCCCTCCACGCAGTACAGGAACACCTCCATGACCAAGACGCGCATCTTCTCGGGCATCCAGCCGTCGGCCGGGTCCCTCCACCTCGGCAACTACGTCGGGGCCCTCATGCAGTGGCGCGACCTGCAGGACGACCACGACGCGATCTACTGCGTCGTCGACATGCACGCGATCACGTCCCCGCAGGACCCGGCCGAGCTCCGCGCGAGCACCCGGGCGACCGCCGCGCAGTACATCGCCTCCGGCATCGACCCGACGAAGTCGACGCTGTTCGTCCAATCGCACGTGCCGGCGCACGCCGAGCTCGCCTGGGTGCTCAACACCCTGACCGGCTTCGGTGAGGCCAGCCGGATGACCCAGTTCAAGGACAAGTCGGCGCGGCAGGGCACCGAGGCCGCCTCGGTCGGGCTCTTCACCTACCCGATCCTCATGGCGGCCGACATCCTGCTCTACGACACGGCCGTCGTGCCGGTCGGCGACGACCAGCGGCAGCACGTCGAGCTGACGCGTGACCTGGCGACCCGGTTCAACTCGCGCTTCGGCGACACCTTCGTGGTGCCGACGGCGCAGATCGGCACCGAGACCGCTCGGATCTACGACCTGCAGGACCCGACGAGCAAGATGAGCAAGTCCGCCGCGTCGGACAACGGCCTCATCCGCCTGCTCGACGACCCGAAGCGCACCGCGAAGAAGATCCGGTCGGCCGTCACCGACACCGAGCGCGAGATCCGGGCGGACCGCCAGGAGAAGCCCGGCGTGACGAACCTGCTCGCGATCCTGTCGGCGTTCACCCGGACCCCGGTCGCGTCGCTCGAGCAGCAGTTCGTCGGCAAGGGCTACGGCGACCTCAAGGGCGCCGTGGCCGACGCCGTCGTCGCCGAGCTCGAGCCCGTGCGTGCCCGGACGCTCGAACTGCTCGACGACCCGGCCGAGCTCGACCGACTGCTCGCGGTCGGTGCCGAGCGCGCCGAGTCCATCGCGCAGGCGACCCTCGCCCGGGTGTACGACCGCATCGGCTTCGTGCCCCGCTCGCGCGGCTGACGATGCTCCCCGTGACGCTGTCGTCGGACCGGGTGCACCTCTCGGTGCCGACCCGGTCCGACACGGCGGCCATCACGCAGGGCTGCCAGGACCCGGCGGTCATCCGGTGGACCACCGTCCCGACGCCGTACACCGACCGGGACGCGCAGACGTTCGTCGACGCCCTCGTCGGTCCGGGCTGGGCGTCCGACCGCGAGTACACGTGGGGCGTCCGCCGTCCGGGATCGACCTGGCTCGAGGGCGTGGTGTCGTTCCGCACCGAGCACCGCGACCTCGGCTTCTGGCTCGCACCGACGGCCCGTGGCGAGGGGCTGATGCACGCGGCGGTCGAGCTCGTGGCCGACTGGGCGTTCTCCCGTGGTGCCGCGGACGTGTACTGGGAGTGCTACGAGGGCAACGTCGGTTCGGCGTCCGTCGCCCGTGCCAGCGGCTTCTCGTTCACCGGGACCGGTACCGCCCGGATCCCGGACCGGGACGGCGGCCCGACCCGAGCCTGGACCGGACTCCGTCGCGCCGACGGCCTCCCGGCGTCCGACCTGCCCTGGCCCGCGGCCTCGTTCGCTGACAGGGGACAAGAAGGTGACGCGTCACCGACTTCTCGTCGGTAGTGTCGGAGCGTGACCACCGCACCCGACCAGCACGCCCGCCCGGAGGAGCTCCGGGCGATGCGTCGTGCGCTCGAGCTCGCGGCGCTCGGACCGGCCGTCGGTGACCACGCCCGGGTCGGTGCCGTGCTGCTCTCCCCCGCCGGTGACGTCCTCGCCGAGGGCTGGCACAAGGGTGCCGGCACCCCGCACGCCGAGGTCGACGCGATGGCGAAGGTCCCCGTGGGACAGCTGCGGGGCGCCACCGCCGTCGTGACGCTCGAGCCGTGCAACCACGTCGGACGGACCGGCCCCTGCGCCCTCGCACTGCTCGAGGCCGGTGTCGGGCGGGTCGTGTACGCGGTCGACGATCCGGGCGAGCAGGCCAGTGGCGGCGCCGAGCGGCTCCGCGCGGCCGGCGTCGACGTCGTCAGCGGAGTCCTCGCCGACGAGGCCGAGGCGTTCCTCGAGCGCTGGCTCCTGTCCGTCCGGGCCGGGCGCCCGTGGGTGACCGTGAAGTGGGCCTCCAGCCTCGACGGGCGCGCAGCCGCGGCCGACGGGACGAGCAAGTGGATCACCGGCGCCGCCGCCCGCCAGCACGTGCACGAGCAGCGGGCCGCTCACGACGCGATCCTGGTCGGCACCGGGACGGTGCTCGCCGACGACCCGAGCCTGACCGCGCGGGGCGACGCCGGCGAACTGCTCGCCGACCAACCGCTCCCCGTCGTCGTCGGTGACCGTCCCGTCCCCGACGACGCCGCGGTCCGCCGACACCCGCGCGGGCTGCTGACCCTGCCGGGGCACGACCTCGCCGCCTCGCTGCACACCCTGCGCGACCACGGCGTGCACTCCGTCCTCGTCGAGGGCGGTCCCACGGTCGCCTCGGCGCTCGTCGCCGCCGGCCTGGTCGACGAGGTCCTCGTGTACCTCGCGCCCGTGCTGCTCGGTGGCCCGCGCACCGCGATCGGCGACGTCGGCGTGGGAAGCATCGGTGACCGCCGACAGTTGGACATCACATCGACCACCAGCCTCGGCCCCGACCTGCTGGTCCGCGCTCGACCCCACCGCGTCCGGACCGGCACCGTCCGTCCCGACGACGCGGCGACGACGACGACCGCGACCACGCCGACCGTGGCCGCAGCAGGCACCGCCGACCAGGCACAGAACGACCGGAGCACCCCATGACCGACGCACTCACCTCCCCCACCCCGGGCAGCCCGGTGCAGTTCGAGGTCGCGACCACCGTCCCGACCACCCACGGCACCTTCGAGATGCGCGCCTACCGCGACCTCGTCACGAGCGCCGAGCACGTCGCGATCATCGCGACCCTGCCCGACGGCTCGATGCCCGGGGACGACGCCCTGGTGCGGGTGCACTCCGAATGCCTGACCGGCGAGGCGTTCGGGTCGCTGAAGTGCGAGTGCGGACCGCAGCTCGACGCCGCGCTCGACACCATCGCTGCGGAGGGCGGGGTCGTCGTCTACCTGCGCGGGCAGGAGGGCCGTGGCATCGGGCTAATCAACAAGCTCAAGGCCTACCGCCTGCAGGAGGACGGGCTCGACACGCTCGACGCCAACCTGGCACTCGGGCTGCCGGCCGACTCGCGCGAGTACGGCGGGGCGGCGGGCATCCTCGCCGACCTCGGCATCTCCCGCGTCCGCCTGCTGTCGAACAACCCCGAGAAGCGTCGGCAGCTCGAGGAGCACGGCATCACGGTGTCGTCGCTCGTGCCGCTCGTGGTCGGCGTCGTCGCGCAGAACGCGGGCTACCTCGACACGAAGCGCGACCGCATGGGGCACCAGCTGCCCGCGCACCTCGAGGCCGGCGCAGCCAACTGACGGCGGCGACCAGCCGCCGGCGGCGACCAGCCGGCGGACACCGAGCCGCGGGTGCACGCGGCCACGTGCCTCCCCGCCGATTTCCCGCTGGGCGACGGGTGTCGTAAGCTGAGGGTTCCGTCACGAGCGGTCCACCACCCACCGAACGCACCCGGTCCGAGCCCGCGCCACCAAGCGCGACCGACCGGTGTCCGCAGCTTCGGAACACCGCCGCGTTCCCCGTGAACGCTCCCCTCGGAGTCCCCGTACATGACCGCCGCCCCGGCACCCGCCGCCACGACCGACACGAAGCCCGCCGGCAACCCACGCTCCCGCGTGATCATCGCCAGCCTCGTCGGCACCTCGATCGAGTTCTACGACTTCTACGTCTACGCGACCGCCGCCGTCCTCGTCTTCCCGACCCTGTTCTTCCCGAACGAGGACCCGACGGCCTCGCAGCTGTCGTCCTTCGTCACGTTCGCCCTCGCGTTCTTCGCCCGTCCGGTCGGATCGATCGTCTTCGGCCACTTCGGCGACCGCGTCGGTCGGAAGGCCACCCTCGTCGCCTCGCTGCTCGTGATGGGGACGGCGACCTTCCTGATCGGCTGCCTGCCGACGTTCGCGTCGATCGGCATCTGGGCGCCGGTCCTGCTCGCCGTGATGCGGTTCGCCCAGGGCGTCGGCCTCGGCGGCGAGTGGTCCGGCGCGGCGCTGCTCGCAACGGAGAACGCCCCGAAGGGCAAGCGCGGCGTGTTCGGGTCGATGCCGCAGCTCGGCGCCCCGATCGGCTTCCTGCTCGCGAACGGCCTGTTCATCGCGATCAACGCCGCGATGCCCGCCGGCGCGGACGGCACCCCGAACGCCGACTTCCAGGCGTGGGGCTGGCGCATCCCGTTCCTGCTCTCCGCCGTGCTCGTGATCGTCGGGCTCTACGTGCGGTTCAAGCTCGTCGAGTCGACCGTGTTCCGCGGCGTGCAGGAGTCCGGTTCGGTCGCCAAGGTGCCGCTCGGTCGTGTGTTCCGCACCTCGTGGAAGGCGCTCATCATCGGCACCTTCGGCATGGTCGCCACGTACGTGCTCTTCTACTTCATGACGACGTTCACGCTGTCCTACGGCACCACCGCCGCCGAGGCCGGACCGCTCGTGCCGAAGGTCGGCCTGGGCTACAGCCGCGGCGAGTTCCTCACGCTGCTCATGATCGGCGTGGTGTTCTTCGGCATCTTCACGCCGGTCGCCGGGTGGCTCGCCGACAAGTACGGCCGTCGTCGCACGCTCATCCCCACCACGATCGGCATCGCCCTGTTCGGCCTGACGTTCCAGTTCTGGTTCGCGGCGTCGACCGGGCCGATCACCGTCGTGACCTTCCTCATCGTGGGCCTGTCGCTCATGGGCCTGACGTTCGGCCCGATGGGGGCGCTGCTGCCGGAGCTCTTCCCGACGAACGTCCGCTACACCGGGTCCGCGATCGCGTACAACGTGGCGTCGATCCTCGGGGCGTCGCTCGCGCCGACGATCGCCCTGGCGCTGTGGCAGCCGGACGGCACGATCGTGTGGGTCGGGCTCTACCTGACGCTCGCCGCCGTCGTGACCGTCGTCGCGCTGTTCTTCGTCCGCGAGACGAAGGGTGCCGGGCTCGACGAGGCCGACGCGGCCGGCTCGCCCGACGCGGCGCCGGCGGACGTGCGGGCGTGACCCGCGCACGCTGACGCGACCACCCCACGGGACGGGAGGCGCGGTGCCGGACCGGCACCGCGCCTCCCGTCCGTGTGCCGCCGCTGCGGAACGACCGATGCGTCGTCGTACGACAGCGGGCGTGTCGTACGACAACGGTCCCGCCCCGCACGCAACGCCCGCGCCCCACGCGCACGCCGCTCCCACGCGACGGTGCGAAGATGGACGACGGCCGCCAGCACACCCAGCACGGGCGGCAGGAACCAGGAACGATGAGCCTCTTCTCCGCACGCCGCAAGCCGTCCGAGGGTCCCCGCGCGAGCTTCGGTCGCCTGCTGACCTACCTGTTCGAGAACAAGCCCGCGATGGCCGTGATCATCGTGCTGAGCGTCCTCGGAGCCGGCGCCTCGCTCGCGCAGCCGCTGCTCGTGAACCAGGTCGTCACCGCGGTGCAGCGGGGCCAGACCCTGTCGCTGCTGGTGTGGGTACTCGTGGCACTCGTCATCGTGTCCGGACTGCTGAACGGCATCCAGCACTTCCTGCTCCAGCGCGCCGGCGAGGGCGTGGTGCTCTCCACCCGCCGCAAGCTCATCGCCCGGATCCTCAACCTGCCGATCTCCGAGTTCGACACCCGCCGCACGGGCGACCTGGTGTCCCGCGTCGGCAGCGACACCACGCTCCTGCGCGCCGTGCTCACGCAGGGGTTGATCGAGTCGATCGGCGGTGCGCTCACCTTCGTCGGCGCGATCATCGCGATGGCGGTCATCGATCCCCTGCTCCTCGGCATCACCGTCGTCATCGTGCTCGTCGCGATCGTCGTCGTCGGCGGGCTCAGCCGCCGCATCCGCGTCGCGTCGAAGCGCGCGCAGGAGAAGGTCGGCGACCTGACCGCCGCGGTCGAGCGGGGCATCGGCGCCGTTCGCACGATCCGCGCCGCCGGGGCCACCGACCGCGAGGTCGCCGAGGTCGACGGCCACGCCACCGAGGCCTACCGCCGCGGCCTCGACATCGCGAAGATGTCGGCGTTCGTCGTCCCCGTCGCCAGCATCGTCATGCAGGTCGCGTTCATCGCCGTGCTCGGCGTCGGCGGGGCGCAGGTCGCCGGAGGGCAGATCACCATCGCCACGCTCATCACCTTCATCCTGCTGCTGTTCATGATGGTCATGCCGCTCGGTCAGGCGCTCGGTGCCGCCGTCGCCGTCGCGCAGGCGCTCGGCGCCCTCGGTCGCATCGAGGAGATCCTGCACCTGCCGACCGAGGACCAGGACGACGGCGCCGTCCGGGTCGCCGCAGCGACCGAGACGGACGACGCGATCGCGTTCGAGCACGTCACGTTCCGGTACGCACGTGCCGCGGACGCGAGCGGTCCGGACGGCGCCGCTCCGTCAGCCGACGCTGCCACGTCCGCAGGCGAGGCCCGGTCTGGAGGCCCGGGTGCAGTCGACGAGGCAGCCCCGGCCGACGACGTGGTGCTGGACGACGTGTCGTTCCGGGTGCCGCGCGGCTCGCGGGTCGCGCTGGTCGGCCCCTCCGGTGCCGGCAAGTCCACCACGCTGGCGCTCATCGAGCGCTTCTACGACCCGACGTCGGGCGTGATCCGGCTCGGCGGCGTCGACGTCCGCGGGCTCGACCGCGCCGAGCTCCGCGCGCAGATCGGGTACGTCGAGCAGGACGCCCCCGTGCTGGCCGGCACCATCCGGGCGAACCTGCTGCTCGGATCCCCCGACGCCTCCGAGGCGGCGTGCGTCCGGGTGCTCGAGGCCGTCAACCTGGGCGACGTGCTGCACCGCGACCCCCGCGGCCTCGACGCGCAGGTCGGTGAGGACGGCGTCATGCTCTCCGGGGGCGAGCGGCAGCGGCTCGCGATCGCCCGGGCGCTGCTCGCCGCTCCCCCGATCCTGCTGCTCGACGAGTCGACCTCGTCGCTCGACGGCGTGAACGAGCAGAAGATGCGCCTGGCGATCGACGCCGTCGCGGCCGACCGCACGCTGCTCGTCATCGCGCACCGACTGTCCACCGTCGTCGACTCGGACGTCATCGTCGTGCTCGAGCACGGCCGGGTCGTCGGCACGGGCACGCACTCCGAGCTCGTGCAGTCCACCCCGCTCTACCGCGACCTGGCGAAGCACCAGCTGCTGGTCTGACGCGCCGGCTCGCCGAACGTGCGGGGGTCAGGCGGCGAAGGGGTCCGGGGTCAGGACGTAGACCGACTCCAGGTACTCCTCGAGGCCCTCGTGGGAGCCCTCGCGGCCGAGCCCCGACGACTTCACGCCACCGAACGGGAACGCCGCGTTCGACACGACGCCGGTGTTCAGGCCGAGCATCCCCGTCTCCAGGCGCTCGGCGAGCCGCTGGCCCCGACGGAAGTCGGTCGTGAACGCGTAGGCCACCAGCCCGTACTCAGTGTCGTTCGCCAGGCGGATGCCCTCCTCCTCGGTGGTGAACCGCGTGATCGACACGACCGGTCCGAAGATCTCCGTGGTGAGGATGTCCGAGCCCGGCTGGACCTGGTCGAGCACCGTCGGCGTGTAGAAGGTCCCCGGACGGTCGACCCGCTCGCCGCCCGTCACCAGACGCGCACCGCGCTGCACGGCGTCGTCCACGAGCCCGGCGGCCTTGTCCACGGCACGGTCGTCGATGAGCGGGCCGATGGTCGTCCCGTCCTCGGTGCCACGGCCGATGCGCAGTTCCTCGACCTTCGCGCTGAGCGCCGCGGTGAAGGCGTCCGCGATGCCCTCCTGCACGAAGAAGCGGTTCGCCGCGGTGCAGGCCTCGCCGACGTTGCGGAACTTGGCCTGCATCGCGGCGGCGACGGCCTCGTCGAGGTCGGCGTCGTCGAACACGAGGAGCGGTGCGTTCCCACCGAGCTCCATGCTCGTCTTGAGGACGTTGTCGGCCGCCTGCTTGAGCAGCGCCGAGCCGACGGGCGTCGACCCCGTGAAGGTGAGCTTCCGGAGTCGGCGGTCGGCGATGATCGGCTCGGACAGCGCCTTCGCGTCGCGCGACGGCACCACGTTGAGCACCCCGTCCGGCAGCCCGGCGCGGCGGAACAGCTCGACCAGGAAGAGCGTCGTGAGCGGGGTCAGGTCGGCCGGCTTCAGCACCACGGTGCAGCCCGCCGCGAGCGCGGGGCCGATCTTGCGGGTCGCCATCGCGAGCGGGAAGTTCCACGGCGTGATCGCGTAGACCGGACCGACCGGGCGGCGGAGCACGATGCCCCGGCCGGTGCCCTCCGGGTTGGTGCGGTAGTCGCCGGAGATGCGCACGGCCTCCTCCGAGAACCACCGCAGGAACTCGCTGCCGTACGCGACCTCGCCGCGGGACTCGGCGAGGGGCTTGCCCATCTCGAGCGTCATCAGGGCCGCGAGGTCGTCCTCGTGCTCGTGCGCCAGGTCGAACGCACGGCGCAGGATGTCCGAGCGGGTCCGCGGTGGCGTCGACGCCCAGCCCTCCTGCGCGGCCACGGCGGCGTCGAGTGCCGCGATGCCGTCCTCGGGCGTGGCGTCGGCGACCTCGGCGAGGACCTCGCCGGTGCTCGGGTCGCGGACCGGGAAGGTCGCACCACCGCTCGCGGGACGCCAGGCACCGGCGATGAAGAGGCCGGTGGGGACGTCGGCGACGGAGACGTGTTCGTCGGCGACGGTCGTGGTCGGGCCGGTCGAGGACGTGCCGGTCGCGGTCGAGCCGGTGGTCGTGGGGGTGGTGGTCACAGTACTGCTCCTCCGGGGTTCGCGAGCCCCTCGTCCATGTCGCTGCGGTCGACGTGCCCGCCGACCGCACTGATCTCGTCCAGGGCACGTTCGCTGCGCTCCGGGTCGACGCCCGCGACGAGGTCCTCGTACACGGCGACGTCGTACCCGGCGGCCCGCGCGTCGAGCGCCGTGGCGCGCACGCAGTGGTCGGTGGCGATCCCGACGATGTCGACCGTCGTCACCCGGCGCTCCGCGAGCAGGTCGGGCAGCGCGGTGCCGTCCTCGGTGCTCGCCTGGAACGCCGAGTAGTCCGGGCGACCCCGACCCTTGAACACGTGCACGTCGATCACGCTCGTGTCGAGGTCCGGGTGGTAGTCGGCGCCCGGGGTACCGCCGACGCAGTGCACCGGCCACGTGTCCACGAAGTCGGGCCCCTCGGGTCCGGCGAAGTGGCCGCCGTTGTCGTCGTCGCCGTGGTGCCAGTCGCGGGAGCCGACGATGAGGTCGTACTCGTCCCCGTGCCGCCCGGTGAAGGCACTGATCCGCTCCGCGACGGCTGCGCCCCCGGTCACACCGAGCGCACCGCCCTCCGTGAAGTCGTTCTGGACGTCGACGACGAGCAGTGCCCTGGCCATGGATCCATCCTGCACCCGGCGGCTCCGCACCGCGTGAGGGACGGCGGGTCGCAGGCGGTCAGGACGAGGTCAGGCTCCCGCCGCACCGGTAGGTCGCCGCGGTCACGGCGTCGAGTGCCGGCAGCGCTGCCGCGCGCGAGGACCCGATCGCGTAGAACGCGAAGGTCAGGCGCGTGCCGTCCGCCGCGTCGATGTACCCGCCGAGCGTGTTCGCGCTGTCGATCCACCCGGTCTTCGCGTGCACCTTGCCACGCGCGACCGCGTTCGCACCCGTGAACCGGCTCGCCAGGGTGCCGGAGACACCGGCGACCGGCAGCGACTCCGACAGCACCCCGAGGCCCTTCTGCCCAGCGGCGACCGCGACCATCAGGTGGGCGACGAAGGACGGCGACACCGCGTTCGAGGCGCTCTCCCCCGAGCCGTCCTTGATCGTGATGCCGGCGGGGTCGAGGCCGTACCCGGCGAGGGCCTTCTGGTAGACGCCCGTCAGCGACGCCGCCGAGCCGCCCGCGCCGGACTCCTTCGACGAGACGCGGGCGAGCATCTCGGCCAGGGTGTTGTCGGAGTTCGGGATCATCTGCCCGATCAGCGTGGACACCGGCTGCGAGGAGACCGAGGCGATCTGGTCCGTGCTCGTGGTCGCACGCTCCACCACCTGCGCGCTCCCGGCACCCACGACGCCCGCGTTCGCGAGTGCCGTGCGGAACGCCGCGCCGGCCCGACCGACCGGATCGGTCGAACGGGGTGAGGTCGCCGCCGCCGGGTTCGCCCGGTCACCGTCGACCATGAGCGCGGTGACCCGCGGCTGGTACCCGATCGTGCGTTCGCTCTCCGGCCAGGTCGGGTCCCACGCGTCGGCGTCGGACCAGTAGCTGTCGTCCGCGACGATCGTCGTCACCGGGGCGTCGCCGAGCGCCGACTTCACCTGCTGCGCGAGCTGCGCGAGGGTCGGTGCCCCCGGGTAGACCGTGCCGTTGCCGGCCGAGAGCGTCGCGTCGCCGTGCCCGACGAGCGCGACGGTGCCGTCGCCCTCCCGTGTCACCGTGGTGGGGATGCGGTGGTCACCGCCGAGGACCGCGAGCGCCGTGGCACTCGTCAGCGTCTTCATCACACTGCCGGTCTGCGCCGCCGTGTCGCCGTTCCGCGAGAACAGCGTCTCGCCCGTCGCGGCGTTCATCACGAAGCCCTCGAACGAGCCGAGCCCGGCGGCCGAGGCCGCCGCGTCGATGGTGCAGGTGCGCAGGGCCGACGGCCCCGCGGGGGCATCGGGCACGGCTCGCGCATCGACGGTCGGCGTCGGACTCGGCGTCGCGGAGGCACGCGGCGTCCCCGACGGTGCAGCGGACGCCGACGACGGTGTTCCTGCGGACCGGCGGTCGGGCATGGTCGCCGCGGCGACCGCGACCGAGGCGCCGGAGCCGAGCAGGAGCACACCGACGAGACCGCCGGCGATCCACGGGACCGGTCGCCGGGCCACCGAGCGGCGCAGGGCGGCGACCACATCGCGGACACGTGTCGGGACGGACTTCGACGAGGGCTGCTGGTCGGACATCGTGACCGATCCTACGGAACCGCGGGAGGAGCCTCCAGGCCGGATCCGCGATCGGTGTGACCGCTCGCCGGGGTCGGTCTGCGCCGGGATCGGCCCGCCGCCGGGGTCGGGCTGCCGCCGGGGTCAGCCCGCCGCGGGGGTCAGTCTGCCGCGGGGGTGCCCGACTCCGCCGTGTCGGCCGCGTAGCGGACGCCGACCTGGCGACGGGCCTCGTCCATCACCGCCATGATCGCGACCGTCTCCTCGGGGTCCATCACCCCGCCCTCGTGGGTGCCGGACGTGACCATCGCCTCGAACGCACGGGCCTCGTGCGCGTACCCGGTGAGCTCCTCGCGCGAGTCGTACTCCTCGACCACCGTGCCGTCACGGTCGCGGAGCCGCCAGGTCGTCGGCGTGTACCAGGTGTCGTCGAGGTCGATCCGACCGTCCTCGCCGATGATCGACGCCGTGTTCGGGCTCCGCAGGTCGAGGCCGAAGTGGAGCGTCGACTGGGTGCCGCCGTCGTGCGTGAGCACCACGCCCATCTGCGTGTCGACGCCCTGGTCGCTCAGCGTCCCCGCTGCCGTGACCGCGGTGGGGACGCCGAGCACGTCCACGGCGAACGAGATCGGGTAGACGCCGAGGTCGAGGATCGCGCCGCCGCCGAGCGCCGGGTCGTTCAGCCGGTGGTGCGGGTCGGTCGGCAGGGCCTGGTGGTGGGTGGCCTCGACCAGGCGCGGGCGGCCGACGCGTCCCTCGGCGACGAGTTCCCGGATCATCCGCATCTGCGGCAGGAACCGTGTCCACATGGCTTCGGACACCGCCACGTCGGCGCGTCGGGCGGCGTCGACCACGCGGCGGGCCTCGGCCGCGGTGATCGTGAAGGCCTTCTCGACCAGGACGTGCTTGCCCGCGGCGATCGCGAGCAGCGCGTCCTCCGCGTGGCGGGAGTGGGGCGTCGCGACGTACACCGCGTCGACGTCGGGATCGCCGACGAGTTCCGCGTAGGAGCCGTGCGCGCGGGGGATGCCGTGCTCGGCGGCGAACGCCTCGGCGGACGTTCGGGAGCGGCTGCCGACGGCGACGAAGTCGATGCCGGCAGCGGTGCAGTCCGCCACGAACGAGTGGGCGATGCCGCCCGTGCCGATGACTCCCCAGCGAACCGTCATGCGCCCTGTCTACCAGCGGGCCGCCGTGCGCCCTGTCCACCAGCGCGCAACTGTCCGTCGGAGCAGCGAGCACCTGTACGGACCCACATGGACCGCTCGGCTGACCGACAGCTAGCGTGCTGCTGTCCCCCGATCGGGGGCGTCTCCGAGCCGAAGGTCACCAGGTCTCCATGCGCCGATCCCTCCGCACCGCCGTCGCCACGAGCGCGGCACTCCTCGTCGTCTCCACCGTCCTCACCGCCGCGCCGGCCGACGCACACGGCTGGGCACCACCCGCCCACGGCCCCGACTCGTCGCTCGCGCCGAGGACGCACTTCACCATGGCGGCGGACGGCTCCTCCGGCGCCACGGAGGGGGGCGAGGGCATCCCGAACATCGACTCGGTCAAGAAGACCGTCGCGACCTACTACGGCGACCCGGGCACCGGCCTCGCGAACCGGACCGACTCCCCCTACATCCGGGAGATGCGGTCGATCGTCGACCGGGAAACGCGGCAGCTGCAGGGCATCCACGACCGGGCGGTCCGGCACGGGCAGCGGCCGGCGATCGTCCTCGACACCGACGACACGACGCTCTGGACCTACGACATGGAGGTCGCGGACATGCACTTCGTCTTCGACCCCGCACGCCAGGACGAGTGGGTGCAGGACCAGCGGTTCCCGGCGACCCCGTCCATGGTCGACTTCGTGGACCGCGCGCAGGCGATGGGCTTCACCGTCTTCGGGCTGACCGGCCGCAACGACGACCAGAAGACCGCGACCGTGCAGAACCTGGCGAAGGTCGGCTACACCGCCTTCTCCGAGGACCGCTTCTTCACGAAGTGGACCGGCACCGGCGCATCGCAGCAGCCGTCGTACATCACCTGCGCGGCCGCGAAGTGCTCGACCGTCGAGTACAAGGCGCTCACCCGGAAGCACATCGAACAGGACCTCGGCTACGACATCGCGCTGAACGTCGGCGACCAGTGGAGCGACCTGCAGGGCGGGTACGCCGACCGGACGCTGAAGCTGCCGAACCCCACCTACTTCCTCCCCTCTGCAGACCTGCCCGGGGTCCGCGAGCCGCGCCTCACCCCGCGGACGCGGTTCACGATGGCTGCCGACGGCTCCTCCGGCGCCACCCAGGGCGGCGAGGGCATCCCGAACATCGACTCGGTCAAGAAGACCATCGCGATCTACTACGGCGACCCCGGGACCGGCCTCGCGAACCGCACCGACTCCCCCTACATCCGGGAGACCGCGCAGCTCGTCGCGCGCCAGGCACCGGCGATCGCCCGACAGTGCGCCGTCGCCCGGAGCCAGCGCCGCAACCCGGCGATCGTCCTGGACGCCGACGACACGACGCTCTGGACCTACGACATGGAGGTCGCCGCCATGCACTTCGTGTTCGACCCGACGCTGCAGGACGCGTGGGTCCAGGACCAGCGGTTCCCCGCGACGCCCGGCATGCCCACGCTGGTCGCCGCCGCACAGCAGGCGGGCTGCACCGTCATCGGCGTGACCGGTCGGAACGAGGCGCAGCAGGACGCGACCATCGCGAACCTGCACACGGTCGGCTACCCGGAGTTCGCCGCGACGACCGATGGGAACCGGACGTACTACACGAAGTGGACCGGGACCGGCACCTCGCAGCAGCCGTCGTACGTCACGTGCGCCGCCGCGAAGTGCACGACGATCGAGTACAAGGCGCAGACCCGGGCGCACATCGAGTCCCCTGCCGGTGGTGGGTACGACGTCGTCGCGAACCTCGGCGACCAGTACAGCGACCTGATCGGTGGTTCGGCGGACCGGAGCGTCAAGCTGCCGAACCCGACGTACTACCTGCCCTAGGCGACGACGACGGTCCGGGCTGCACTCGGGACGGGGCGGCCCGGGCTGCACTCGGGACCGGGCGGTCGGCAACGACGGAACCCCCGGTCGGACACTGTCCGACCGGGGGTTCCGGTGTCGAGCCGCCTGTCGGAATCGAACCGACGACCTATTCATTACGAGTGAATCGCTCTGCCGACTGAGCTAAGGCGGCGGACGCTCCGTTCCCGGAGCGGCACGAGCAATGACTATACAGGTTCAGACGAGCGAACGCGAAACGAGCGCGCCGAGCTCGTCGAACGACCGCTGCAGCTCCTCGGAGAGCTCCGTCTCGGAGGCGCTGTCGGACCACTCCCACCAGGCGTGTCGGAGCGCTGCGAGCGCCACCACCGAGGCGAGGCGGGCCCGCCGCCGCAGCGCGTCCGGGTCGGCCGCGAGGTCCGGCTCGGAGGTCGTGAGCCGAGCGGTCACGGCCTCCTCGATCTCGGCCTGGAACTCCTTCATCGACGCCATCCGTCGCGTGAACAACTCGGGCGCGGCGCGGAGCACCCGCTGCCGCTCCGCGAGCAGTCCGCGTTCCTCGACCAGCTCGCTCGTCGTGTGCACGAGCAGGGTTCCGAGGTCGGCGAGCAGCTCGCCGGTCGGACCCCCGGCGCGGAAGGTGTCGAGCGCCGGGCCCGTCGGCAGGGTCGGGTCGTCGCCGAGGAGTGCCTGCTCCTTGCTCGGGAAGTAGTTGAAGAACGTGCGCGGGGACACGTCGGCGCGGCGGGCGACCTCGTCGACCGTGACGGCTGACCAGCCGGAGTCGAGTGCGATCCGCAGGGCGGCCTGCTGGATCGCGAGTCGGGTGGCGCGGCGCTTGCGCTCACGCAGTCCGGGTGCTGCTTCGGGCATGTCGCGATCTTCTCACGCTCGTCGGGGCGTCCGGCTGCAGGGTTGCGCAGGGTCCGGTGGACGGTCGCTGACCCGGCCTGGAGGCGCGGAGCACGTCCGCCCCGCCGGCTCGGCGGATGCCGGACCAGCCTGCCCGCACCGGCTCGCGCCCGCCGACTCCCGCTAGCGGGACGCGCGGGCGATCGTCACGAGCAGTGCCTCGAGCGCGAGCAGCGCCGCGACGTTCGCCGCGATCCGCTCGCGTGCCAGGGCGATCGCGTCGAGGACCTCCAGCGCCGACGCCGGCGGCACGACCTCGAGCGCGCGGTCCAGCTGATCGCGCATCGCCAGGTTCACCGGCTCGGCGGGAGCGCCGAGGCCGAGCAGCAGGAGGTCACGGTACAGCGACGAGACGTCGACGAGGATCCGGTCGAGGCCGTCACGGAGGCTCCGCGTCGCCCGGCGCTTCTGGTCCTCCTCCAGGGCACGCAGCTGCGACCGCAGCGCCGGCGGGACCGTCCCACCCGGTTCCACTCCGAGGGACCGCAGCGCGGCGTCGCGTTCCTCGCCGTCGCGCTGCTGGGTGATCGCCTTGGCGTCCTCGTCCGCGACCGACAGGAGTTCGGCCGCGGCCATGACGGCGTCACCGACCGAGCGCACGCCGAGCACGGTCTCGAGGGTGCGACGTCGACGAGCACGGGCGTCCTCGCTCGTCGCCAGCCGCTGTGCCATGCCGATGTGGCTCTGTGCCTGCCGTGCAGCATCGGTGGCGAGGGCTCGGTCGACCCCGGTGCGGGCGACGATGAGCTCGGCGACGGCGGCGACGTCGGGCACCCGCAGCCGCACCGAGCGGACGCGGGAGCGGATCGTCGGCAGCAGGTCCGCCTCGCTCGGAGCGCACAGGATCCACACGGTCCGCTCCGGCGGCTCCTCGAGCGCCTTGAGCAGCAGGTTCGAGGTGCGCTCCGTCATGCGGTCCGCGTCCTCGATGATGACGACGCGGTACCGCCCCACGGACGGTGAGTAGTACGACGACGTCACCAGCTGGCGGATCTCGTCGATCGTGATGATGACGCGCTGCGTGGTGAGCACCGACACGTCCGGGTGGGTGCGGGCGGTGATCTGCTGCAGGGCGTGGTCGTCGTCCGTGCCCGCGCCGACCAGGGCGGCGGCGAAGGCTGCGGCGACGTTCGACCGCCCGGACCCGGGCGGCCCGGTGATGAGCCACGAGTGCGTCATCCCGCCCGTGCCGTCGGGCGACTCGGCCGCGCTGCGCAGGGCCGCGACCGCGTCGTCCTGTCCGGTCAGGCCGTCCCACACGCTCACGCGGTCATCCTGCCAGCAGCCACCGTCACGCGGGACCGCCTTCGCCCGTGATCCCGACGAGGGCACCGACCGCTGAACGGACCGCACGCTGCACGGCCGGTGTCGGCTGCTCGGCGTCCACGACGAGGAAGCGTTCCGGTTCTGCGGCGGCGGCGTCGAGGAACGCGCGTCGGACCGTCTCGTGGAACGTCGACGCCTCGGACTCGAGGCGATCGAAGACGTCGCCCCGCGCGGCTGCGACGCGACTGCGCCCCACCGTCACGTCGAGGTCGAGCAGCACCGTCAGGTCCGGCACGAGTCCGTCTGCGGCCCAGTCCGAGACCGAGCGGATGCGGTCGGCACCGAGCCCGCGTGCGACGCCCTGGTACGCCACCGACGAGTCGATGTAACGATCCTGCAGGACGATCGCGCCCCGGGCGAGCGCGGGTCGGACGACCGTCTCGACGTGGTGCGCGCGGTCGGCTGCGTAGAGCAGTGCCTCGGCGCGCGGTGCGATGTGACCCCGCTCGTGCAGCACCATCTCGCGGATGCGCTGCCCGAGCTCCGTGCCACCCGGCTCCCGCGTGCGGACGACGGTGCGACCGTGCTCCTCGAGCCATGCCGTGAGGAGTTCGGCCTGGGTCGTCTTGCCCGCGCCGTCGCCACCCTCGAGGGTGATGAACCGCCCGGTCACTTCTTCTTGGCGGCGGTCTTCCGCGCCGGCGCCTTCTTCTTCACCGGTCCCTTGGCACGCTTGTCCGCGAGCAGCTGCACGGCGCGGGCGTGGTCGACGGTCTCGACGTCCTCGCCGCGCGGGATGGTTGCGTTCGTCTCGCCGTCCGTGACGTAGGGGCCGAAGCGCCCGTCCTTCACCTTGATCGGCTTGCCGGACACCGGGTCCGCCTCGAACTCCTTGAGCGCGGCGGTGGCTGCACGCCGGCCGCCGTACTTCGGCTGTGCGAACAACTCCAACGCGCCGGGCAGGTCGACCTCGAAGATCGCGTCCTCGCTCGGCAGGGTCCGCGTGTCCGTCCCCTTCTTGATGTACGGACCGTAGCGCCCGTTCTGCGCCGTGATGTCGTCGCCGGACTCCGGGTCCTTGCCGACGACGCGGGGCAGGTCGAGGAGCTTGAGCGCGGTCTCGAGGTCCACCG
Organism: Curtobacterium subtropicum; assembly: GCF_030362975.1. Taxonomy (NCBI): domain Bacteria; kingdom Bacillati; phylum Actinomycetota; class Actinomycetes; order Micrococcales; family Microbacteriaceae; genus Curtobacterium; species Curtobacterium subtropicum. The sequence continues at coordinate 23,991 of NZ_JAUCMM010000006.1, read as the reverse complement.
TCTGCGGGTCCATCGACTTGAACAGCGACGCGGTGCGCTCCTTCGGCGCCGCGGCCTTCTTCGTCGTCTTCTTCGCCGGGGCCTTCGCACCCTTCGCGGTGGTCGTCGCCGCTTCCGCTGCCGCGGACGCAGCCTGCGCGGTGGAGGCGTCCGCTCCGGCGGCGGCCGGTTCCGTGACCTCGCCGGTGGCCGGGTCGACGGTGGGCTCCGGCTCGGGAGTGCGCTCGGTGACGTACGGCCCGAACCGGCCGTCCTTCGCCAGCACCTCCTTCCCCGTCTCGGGGTTGATGCCGACGACGCGGTCGCCGACGACCGGGGCCTCGACGAGTTCGCGCGCCTTCTCGGCGGTGAGCTCGTCGGGTGCCAGGTCCTCGGGCACGTTCACCCGACGCGGCTTCTCCGGGTCGTCGCTCGGCACCTCGATGTAGGGGCCGTAGCGTCCGATGCGCAGGGTCAGACCCGGGGCGAGCTCGACCGAGTTGATGTCGCGCGCGTCGATCTCGCCGAGGTTGTCGATGACCGTGCGGAGGCCGCGGTGGTCGCCGCCACCGAAGTAGAAGCCCTTGAGCCAGTCGATGCGGTCGGCGTCACCGCTGGCGATGCGGTCGAGGTCCTCTTCCATGCCCGCGGTGAAGTCGTACTGCACCAGGTCGCCGAAGTGGTCCTCGAGGAGTCGGACCACGCTGAACGCGATCCAGTTCGGCACGAGGGCGCTCCCGCGCTGCGTGACGTAGCCGCGGTCCATGATCGTCGAGATGATCGCGGCGTAGGTCGACGGACGACCGATGCCGAGCTCCTCGAGCGTCTTCACCAGGCTGGCCTCGGTGTAGCGCGGCGGAGCCGAGGTGTCGTGCCCCTTGGCCTCGACCTCGCTGACGCCGAGGTGGTCGCCCTCGGCCATCTGCGGGAGCTTGGCATCGCCGTTCTCGCCGCCGCTGTGCCGGTCCTCGTCGCGACCTTCCTCGTAGGCGTTGAGGAACCCGCGGAAGGTGATGACGGTGCCGGACGCGGTGAACTCGGCGTCCGTGCCGTTCGCGGTCGAGGCGACGCCGGCGACGCTGTCGCTCGAGGTGACACCGAGGACGACCGAGGCGGTCGACCCCTTGGCGTCGGCCATCTGCGAGGCGACCGTGCGCTTCCAGATGAGGTCGTAGAGCTTCCAGTCGTTGCCCCGGAGCACGCCGTCCATCTCGGAAGGGGTCCGGAACGTGTCGCCGGCGGGGCGGATGGCCTCGTGCGCTTCCTGGGCGTTCTTGCTCTTCCCCGCGTAGCTGCGCGGCTTGTCGGGGATCGTCTCCGGTCCGTACAGCGCCGACGCCTGCTTGCGTGCAGCGGTGACCGCCTGCTGCGACAGCGACGAGGAGTCCGTACGCATGTAGGTGATGTGGCCGTTCTCGTACAGCCCCTGCGCGACGCTCATCGTCTGCCGAGCGGAGAACCGGAGCTTGCGCGCGGCCTCCTGCTGCAGCGTCGACGTCGTGAACGGCGCAGCCGGTCGACGTGTGTACGGCTTCGACTCGACGCTGCGGACGACCGCGTCGCCGGCGCCCTCGAGCACGGTGGTGAGCGCGGCGGCCGAGGCCTCGTCGAGGCGGACGGCCTCGCCCTTCAGCGCACCACGGTCGTCGAAGTCGCGGCCGGAGGCGACCCGCGTCCCCTGCAGCCGGGCGAGGCGGGCGGTGAAGGCGGTGTCGCCGACCTTCTCGAACCGAGCCGTCAGGTCCCAGTAGTTGGCGGACACGAACGCCAGGCGCTCGCGCTCCCGGTCGACGACGAGTCGCGTCGCAGCCGACTGCACGCGACCCGCGGACAGCCCGGGCCCGACCTTGCGCCAGAGCACCGGTGAGACCTCGTACCCGTAGAGGCGGTCGAGGATGCGGCGGGTCTCCTGCGCGTCGACCAGGGCGGTGTCGAGCTCACGGGTGGCCTCCTGCGCGCGCTGGATGGCCTCCTTCGTGATCTCGTGGAACACCATGCGCTTGACCGGCACCTTCGGCTTGAGGACCTGGAGCAGGTGCCACGCGATGGCCTCACCCTCGCGGTCCTCATCAGTTGCGAGGTAGAGCTCGTCGGCGTCCTTCAGGGCGCGCTTGAGCTCGGTCACGGTCTTCTTCTTCGCGTCGGAGACGACGTAGTAGGGCTCGAAGCCGTTGTCGACGTCGACCGAGAACTTCCCGAGCGAGCCCTTCTTCAGCTCAGCCGGCAGGTTCTTGGGCTCGACGAGGTCGCGGATGTGTCCGACTGACGCCTGGACCTCGTATCCGTCGCCGAGGTATTGCGCGATCGTCTTCGCCTTCGCGGGGCTCTCGACGATCACGAGCTTCTTCGTGCCTGGCACGTGACTCCTTGATCGATGGTGCGCGCCGGCCCAGGACCGCAACGGTGTCCGGGTCGACCGGGACAACGGTGACCGGGGGCCGACGTGCACACCATACACACACAGTTCGGGCAGGCCGCACGCGGGACCCGCGACGGCGACGGCGTCCGCGGCGGACCCGCCGGAGCCCGCCACCGTCCGGACCCGGGCGGTGGCGGCGGCCGTGGCGCACGCGTCCAGTGCCGCCCCGTTCGCCGTGGCGACGCGAGCGGCGACGGCGCAGGGCGGTCCGGGGACGCGGTGCACGAGTGCGGCAGCGGCGGCGAGGGCGGCGGCGTCGGCGGCGGCGTGCGTCCGTTCGAGGAGCACCCGGGTCCGGGCACCGGCGAGCGCCGCGGTCCCGACGAGCAGGGCCAGCGCCAGCACGGCGACCAGGGCGACGGTCGCGGAACCCCGGTCCGCCGGGGATCGTTCCCCCAACCGCCCACCCGGGAGGTCGTCACCCGAGAGGCCGTCCGACCGCATCAGCGTCCCCCTTCCGCCGCGCAGCCGGTCGCGTGGAGCGGCACGAGTGCGAACGGACCGGTCGACGCGCCGTGCACCTCCACGCACACCAGGCCGTCCTCGTGCCGCACGCGCGAGGTCGCACCGGCCGCGGCTGCGAGCGCTGCGTCCGCGGCGGACTCGTCGTCGCGTCCGAGAGCTCGCGACGCCGCTCCGGCGACCGCCTGGAGTCGTCCGACGCGGTCGACCAGCACCACCCCTGCGACCAGTGACACCAGGACGAGGGCGACGAGCGGGAGTGCGACGGCGAACTCGACGGTGACGCTGCCGCGTTCGTCGACCGGTGCTCGCCGTGCGGTCACGGGACCAGCGCTCCGCGGACGAGGTCGGTCAGGATCTGCTGCACCTCACCCGATCGCATGACGGCGACGAGCACGCCGGCGAAGGCGACCGCGGCCAGGATGACGACGGCGTACTCGGCGGTCGCCGAACCGCGGTCGTCGCGGAGCCGGTCCCGGAGACGCCGTGACCGCGGTCGGTGCGTACCGAGCGGTTCCCCGACGGGGCGGCGCGTGCTGCCTCGTGGGTCCCGGGGTGTCGTGTCCGCCGGCGTCGCCGTCGGCGTCCGTGGGGTCGTGTCGGTCATGGGTTCCCCTTCCTCTGTGGTGCATCCACCGTCGGGTACCGGGAGCGCTCGGCGGCGCCGGAGCGGACGGACTGTGGACGGTTCAGCGGAGACCACCCGCGGTGGAGGAGAGGACCCCGGCCACGACCGGCACGACCCCGACCAGGACGAACGCCGGCAGGACGCACACGCCCAGCGGCAGCACGAGCCGGACCGCCAGGCGTTCCGCAGCCGCGAGCCCGGCCGCCGCTGCGTCGTCCCGGAGGTCTTCGGCGGCGGCGCGGAGCAGCGCCGCGGCAGGCACGCCCGCACGTCGGCTCAGGGCGAGGACCTCGTCCAGCCGGATCCGGGCCGCGTCGTCCGCGGTCGCCCGGTGGTCGAGCTCCTGGAGCGTCTCCTGCACGGCCCGCTCTGCCGACCGCCACGACCCACCGGAGCCCAGGGCCACCGCCCAGGCGTCGAGCAGGATCCCCGGGACGTGCCCGTCGGGTGTGGCGACGGCGATCATCCGGTGACTCCAGCGCCGGCCGACGAGCACCAGCAGGGCGGCCGTCGCACAGCACGCCCACCCGACCGGCCGGGCGAGGAGCACCTGGAGCGCGCCGGCACCCCACACCGATCCCAGGCCGAGCCCGAGGAGGGGCAGCGCCAGGACCACCCGCGCGCTCGTGCGCGGCCCGGCGAGGGCGACCCGGACCGCGCGGTCGGCCGCGGCGCTCCGCCGCATGGCCGCGGCGAGCGCTCGGAGCGCGCCGGCCGAGGGGGCCCCGGTCCGTTCTGCGACGCGGAGGACCACGAGGACGTCGTGCCAGGCGGGATCGTCCACCCTGGGCACGCCGCCCACCAGCCCCCAGGCCCGCGGCGGCGGCACCCCGGCGGCGACGAGCACCGCCACGCGGTCGAGGACCCGTGCCGCTCCGGCCGCGTCCGGCACGGTCCTGCTCGTCGGCGCTCGGCGTCGAGTCACGACTCCGCTGTGTCGGCGGGCAGGACCTCGAGCCGCCCGTCCCGTCCGAGCACGCAGGTCCCGACCGCTGCGACACCGCGCCACGACGACCGCCGCTCGAGGTGCACGACGAGGTCGACGGCGCTGACGACCTGTCTGGCGAGCGCCTGCGGCCCCAGCCCCGCCAGCGCGCCGAGTGCCTCGAGCCGGGCTCCGACATCGGCGAGTCCGTTGGCGTGCAGCGTGCCGGCCCCGCCGTCGTGCCCGGTGTTCAGTGCTCCGAGGAGCTCGCGGACCTCGGCGCCGCGACACTCTCCCACCACCAGGCGGTCCGGTCGCATCCGCAGGGCCTCACGCACGAGGCGGTCGAGGCCGATCGCCCCGGTCGCCTCGGCGGAGGCCTGTCGCGCCTCGAGTCCGACGACGTGCGGGTGTTCGATCCGGAGTTCCGCGGTGTCCTCGACCGTGACGATCCGCTCGTCGTGGGGCACCGCGCCGAGCATCGCCGCGAGCACGGTCGTCTTCCCGCTGCCGGTCGCCCCCGTCACGAGCACGTTGCGACGTCGGGCGACCGCGTCCTCGAGCACGGCACGGCGCACGGAGCGGAACGTGCCGAGTCGCTCGAGGCCGGCGAGCGTCGGGCGCTCCGGTCGTGGCAGCCGGACGGACAGCGCAGTGCCGCCGACCGACACCGGCGCGAGGACGACGTGCACGCGGACCCCGTCGCCGAGCCGCACGTCCGCGCACGGCGTCGCCTCGTCGAAACCGTAAAATTGACACTATGGACAAGCCGCAGCCGGTCGGGAGCGCAGACGAAGCGCTCCCGGCCGCAATCTACGCCCGGATCAGCCGAGACAAGGCCGGAGCAGGACTCGGCGTGGACCGCCAGGAGGCAGACTGCAGGGCTCTCGCAGAACGCCTCGGATGGGACGTGGTGGCGGTCTTCGTGGACAACGACATAAGCGCCTACGACCGTCGCAAGGTGCGCCCGGAGTATCGCGCGATGCTGGAAGCGGTGAGGACTGGGAAGGTCCGAGGCATCGTCGCCTGGCACCCCGACCGGCTCCACCGCCGGGCTGCAGAACTCGAGGAGTTCATCACCGTGGCCGAAGCGCACAGCCTCGAGATCCAGACCGTTCAGGCGGGCTCGTACGACCTCGCTACCCCTGCGGGACGCATGGTGGCGCGCATGCTCGGGGCCGCGGCTCAGCACGAGGTCGACCACAGCCGGGAGCGAGTTCAGCGCGCCAAGCAGCAAGCAGCCGCAAGCGGCAAGTACCGCGGTGGCATCCGACCGTTCGGCTTCGAGAAGGACGGGGTGACCGTCCGGGAGTCCGAGGCCCAGATCATCCGGGACGCCACGAAGGGCGTGCTCGCAGGACGAACCCTTGCCGCGCTGACACGTGAACTCAACGAGCGCGGCGTTCAGACTTCTGGACGCTCCGCCACGTGGAAGTACGGCGCACTGCGGGACATGCTGATCCGTCCTCGGAACGCCGGCCTGCTGGCACGAGGTCTCCCCGGCAAGACCGGGCAGTCGTACGAGTTCCAGGTGCTGGGACCCGCCTCTTGGCCCGCAATCGTCTCCGAGGACGAGTGGCGCGCGCTTGTGGCACTCGTGACAGACCCTTCGCGCCGCACGACGCCCTCTAACGAGACGAAGTGGCTCGGGTCAGGCATCTACCGGTGCGGGGTGCCGATCGTCGACGAGAGCGGGCAAGAGCGCCCCTGTGGTGCCACGCTGCGTGCGACACCGCATGGAGGCACCTATGCACGGCAGTACCAACGTCGCTACCTGTACCGGTGCAGCGAGTCAGCACACCTCACGATCGGCCAGAAGCAGACGGACGAGTACGTGCGCGGCATGATCGCCGAACTCGTGCGTGACCCTCGAATCGTCGCCGCGATGAGCCCGGGAACGCCCGACCTTGCCGCCGACCGCGAGCAGCGCTCGGCACTGGCCGCGAGGCTCGAAGCGTTTGAGTCGGACTACGCGCTCGGAAACATCACCGGGCCGCAGCTCGCAAAGGCGACGGCAACGGTCGAGGCGGAGCTCGCCAAGGTGGACGCGAGGCTCGCGAAGGGCCTGAGCCGGTCAGCGTCGTCATCCGTGCTCCGCGCCCCAGACCCCGGCCAGGCGTTCCTCGACGCCCCGATCGACGTTCAGCGGGCTGTTCTCGCCTCGACGCTTCGCGTCGAGGTGCTACCCGCTCTCTCGCGCGGGTCAAAGTGGAGCGCGGAACGGCTTCAAATCACTCGTGCAAGCTAGCCAGCAGGGCGCCGTCGAGACTCGAGACGCCCTGCTGACTGACCCTGACTAGAACTTGCCGTCGACGAACGCGGTGAATGCGTCCACGAGGTCCTGCTGAGACTTCAGAGCCCGGTTCGTGACACGGATGTTGGTGTCGCGACCCGGTTCGAGGCCCTTCTGCTTCTTCAGGACCTTCTTCGGCGTCTTGACCGGCTTCCCGTTGGCGTACACCATCGTCTCGAACTGGGCGTAGGACAAGACGATGGTGCTCCAGAACCGACGCGCGCGCATCAGGATGCGCTCACGTGCCCATCCACTCGGAACGAGCAGGAGGGGTTCGCCGTTGACGACGGGCAGCTCCACGTTGGCGGTGTCCCACATCGACGTAGCCGGGTCCCAGACCTGCCGGGTGAACGTCTGGACGCCCTCCCCGACCGAACGGAACTGCGGGTACTTCGCGATCATGTCGGACGTGAAGTCAGCCAGCGGGCCGTAGATGATCCGCGTCGTGAGGTCCGACGTGATGTCGTTGTCGACACCTTCGACGAAGAGGGGGATGTGTTCGATCTGCTTGAAGACACCCACCGTGATGAGCACCCGGACGTCTCCGAGGAGCGCGTTCCAGATGTCCGTGCCGACCTTGTCGGCACCGCCGTGCCCGTGGAACCCCACCTTCGCCATCCCGAGGCGCGTCTCCCGCGGCTCGGAGAACTTCTGCAGGAGTTCCTCACCTTCCGCGAGCGCCGCCCGCGTCCCGAGGATGATCCGATTCGTGACGGCGTCGAAGAAGGTGTCCAGGCAGTTCACTGCGTTCGTCGCGAACGGCAGCGGCGAACCCAGGAGCCGGATGACGTGCGGGTCCACGTAGAGCCGGTTGTCGTCGTCGAGGTCGACGTCGATGAAGGGCAGCGGCCCCTTGATCCCGTAGTAGTTGCTGAGGAGATTCACGATCTCGCTTCCTGTTCGGTGGCCCGAGGGGAAGCGTGAGACGCCGGTTGCGCCGCAATCATGATTCGCTACACTGCTGGAGACTCATCAGTCACCAACCGTGCCCTCGTGCCGGTTCCTGGTCCTCCGTCGTTGCAGCGTCGGCGGACCAGAAGTCTTTCGCCTAGTGCATTGGGTCACCCTCGATGCGCTTCGGCTTGTAGTTCGTGACGCGGTCAACCAGATCCATCACGAAGTCGCGGTCTTCCTTCGAGAGACTGAAGAGGTCGACGTTGAGACCAATGTCGACGGAGCCTCCAGATGCGAGCTTCAGGCGATGCCGTGAAAGTCCGCCGGATTGCGGACTGGCAACGGCGGTCCCCCACGCCTGCCGCGCACGACGTCGAGCGACGTCAGTGTCACTGGCGTAGGTCATCTCTTTCGGCGACGAGGTTGTCTCGACCGCCCCGTCGGGACGCAGGACGTACTCGCGCACTGCAGACCGGGCCTCCTCGGAAGGGCTCATCCGGGCCACTCGCAAGAGATGGATGAACAGCGTGACCATGCGGGGCCGCTGGCTGGGAGGCCTGAACTGGCGGAAGACATCGAGAAGATCGTCCTGTGACGCAAGTACGGGATCGACGACTTCGAAGACCGGCGCGTAGACACGCCGAAGCAGCGCCCCAAGCCTGGACGAGAAGTCCGGACGGGACGAGGAGACCAACTCGTCGAACACCTCGGTCGTACGGTCTTCATCGTCCAAGAGCTCGAGCAACTTGAGCGCCTGCATCGTGCGGGGCACAAGGCTCTCGCGGATGTCAAGGGTCGCGAGCTCCTGCGCGCTGAAGCCACCCAGGGCAGGGTTACGGCGCTTCGCATCGATCACTGCCATGACCGCGGACGCCGGCGCGTACGGCGCGATCCCACCTCGTTCGATCACTGTTGCCTCCCTTCGAAGCCTGTACCGAGTGTACAGGATGAAACGCCTTCGGTACAGCATGTCTACGGTTCGCACGTTTATTCGAACACACGTTCGGTACACGACTTTCGACCTACTGTACGTGATGAGCCCTCGGTTCCATCGGGGCAGCTGAGCAGGCACGCGGAAATTCGACGTTTGGCGAGTCGATCAGCGCCGATCCGAACTCCGGGTAGGGGAACGACCGTAAATCCGGCCAGATCGGCGCTGAGCGGGTCGAGAAACGTCGAACTTCCGCTTGGCTGCACGCGGATTGCGTGGGAAAATGGAACTAGCGAAAGACGGCCCACTCGGCTCGCTTCGCTCCTCCCCCGAGAGCTAGGTCATCCGTTCAGTGGCTCGGGAGCGTGGACTCTGCTGGCACCACCTTGGCCGCCCAGTGGACAGAACGGATGTTGATTCCAGCTCTAGGAACGCATCCACCATGTCCCAGTACGTGACAGAGGCCTCAGCGGCCAAGCACTTCAACGTCCACCCCAGGACGATCGCCAACTGGATCGGCAAAGGCTTCATCCACGGCTATGCCGACGGCAGCGGCTCGATCTTCGTCGACCTCGACGAGGTCGAGCACGTGCTGCCAGACAACCCGCACATGCGCGACGGACGCCGCTCGCGCTACGGAGCCGACGCGAAGATCGTTCCGCTGCCGATCGTCCGCGAGGCTGTCACGGAGGACGCGAAGTGACCGGCCTCGCCGCAGAGCTCGACGCTCGGGACCGGCGGGAAGCCGCCCGCGCTCGTGCGCGCGCTCTCCCGCCTCTCACCGACGCCCAGGTCGCGCGCATCGCCACGCTGCTCACGCTCGGTGCCCCCTCGGGAGGTACCCGATGAGCGACAGCCAGCCGCCGATCAAGAGCCCGAACAGCCCATCCCGCAAGGGCGCCCCGAAGAACTGTGATGAGTGCGGACGCCGGTTCCGCCCCTGGGTCAAGGGCGGCAAGTTCTGCTCCGTGCAATGCCGCTCTACGTCCTGGTCACGACGCTTGCAGTCTGTTCGAGAACCGAGGCCGCAATCGCTCGTCAGCCCTGAGCAATCGAAGGCCATCCAGGACGAAGCGCGCGCTGCACTGAGGGACCTGAGAAAGCGGTTAGACGGATGAGCCCACGCAAGCAAGCATCGATTTGGGTGCACGAGTACCCAGCGTTGAGACTGTCCGGCTGGACCGAGATCCCGTCCGAGGCGTGGGGACCGGACTGGCGGGACAACTTCACTCCGCTGCAGTCGCAATCGGTGGAGGAAGCCCTCTTCCGTGGTCCACTTCGTCTGGGCGACGAGCTCGTGCCGAAGAACCGCGAGGATGAGTGGCGAGAACGCGTCACCGGCTCCAAGAAGGCGCTGCCGATCTTCGATCCAACCCAGGAACCGCCCACACGGCCCTACATCGCCGGGCTCTTGAACCATGGCCGAATCCCGGCGCTCTCTGGACCGAAGGGTGTCGGTAAGACGACGTTCGTCTGCCAACTGTGCGCGGCCCTCATCATCCGCAGCAGAGAGTTTCTCGGCGTCTTCGAGCCCGCCGAAGTCACAGCCGAGGAACGCGGTAGAGACGTGTGGCTCATCAACTCAGAAACCCACCCGAGCGCGGTGCACGAGGAACTGCTGCGCGCCGGTCTGGCCTTCGGCTATCGAGATGGTGTGCCTTGCTACCACGACCCCGCAGTAGTCGAGTGGGAGCAACAGGGAGTCCTCATCGTGGAGCATCTACCGAGGAACGGAGGGGCCGTCTCGTTCGACCTCACCGATAAAGCCAAGAGGCGGCTTTGGGAGGAACGGCTGATCAGTTTCGCTGCTCGGCGCCAGCCGCCGCTGACTGTTATTGCGGACGGGGTCACGGCAATGCTGGGCTCGAACACCAGTGGCTACGGAGTGTGGACGTCCGGCTTCCGACGCCTACTGCAAGAGGCTGGCATCCCGAACGGCCTTGGGGTTCTGCACTCGCCTATGTCGGCTGTCGGCGCCGGCCGGGCACCGACACCGATGAATGGCGTCGAATCGATGGGCGAGTGGGACGGAATCTGGTACTTCGGCGCATCCTCGTTCCCTGTCTTTGCCTCCACAGGCCGAGAGTTCTACACGGCGCCACGGATGGGCGACCCGGTCGTGCTCAATCACCGCATGACGATGGGTGATGACGGGATGATGCGACTCGTGCCGCGAGAAACCAAGGCCGCCGACCGGACGACCTCGAGCGGTGCCAGCGGAAACCCGACCGCAACCAGCGACGAGAACCAAGCGATGGACCAAGACGTACTCGCACGTCTGGCGGAGGCAGGAAGAACGGGCCTGACAGGAACCGAGGTGACCGGCTACGGACGCGAGGGCGCACTGCGGCGTGAAGCGCGGGATCGGCTCGTGGAGGCAGGCCTGATCTTTTCCATCACCGAAGGCAGGGGCTCTCGCTGGTTCCTGTCCGATCACCGCTGATCTCACTGTGTCCAGTGTCCCGTGTCCCGTGTCCTAGTGGGGGGGTGAGTGTCCTAGGACACTCCCCCACTAGGGACACGGGACACCGGACACGTCAGGCAGACGCCCCGGGCCACTCCCAGCGCTCCTTCGCCGCGACGAGACTCGCTCGGACCACAGCCGCCGTCGCAATGCCCTGCGTCACGTCGCGCCAGGCACGAAACAGGTCGCGGGTGTCGATGAAGCAACCGCCGCTCGCTGCGAGGACCGTGAGATCGGCTGACCCTGCCAGAGCCTTCGGACGGGTCGAAGGGTCTTGCTCTCGGAAGGAGTTAGCGATATGCCAAAGCCCCTCCGGCTCCTGACCCGTTTCCTTGAAGAAGACGAGGGCCGGTCGAGCCACCACTTGGCCCACGTCGTTGACCTTCGCGCCCTTGCCGTATCCCTTCACTTCCACGAGCGCGGTCCACATCACGCCGACGTCGGTAGCGAAGCTCACGCGTAGATCTTCTAGCTTCGCTCCAGTCTTCTCGTCGTGGTGGTCATCCATGTCAGCCACGTCGAAACCGAAGCTTTCGAGCGCAATCGCCACGGCGGCAACCAGGTCTTCACCCTGGCCGGTCAGCAGTCTCAGCGCGCCCGACGCCGCATCTGCTTGTTGAACCTCGAGTTTGGCCAGGTAGCCCGCGTCTCGTTGGTCAAAGTCGGCGATCACCCGCTCTTTCTCGATGCGGAGAGCGCGCACTTCTGCACGTGTGGAGAGTACCTCCGGCGTCGCCCAATCGTCCCGCGATCGCCAGTCCGGCTCCGACGGGAAACGGCCGGGTTCCACATCGTGCAGAAGGCGCAGGACGAGCGCCAGCCACTCAACGTGGTGCGTCGTCTCTGCGGGCAAAGCCCACATAAGGTCGGTCGAGTAGTGAAAGAGGGCTGCCCAGGCAACGTGTTCCTCACCGGCGGTGACTAGCTTGGTGAAGCGTGGCGGAAGGTTGCGAAGCCCCTTCCTGATCCCCGGCCCTGGATCATTCGCCACGACCGAACGTTCCAGCAAACGACGCTGCTCGCCCTCGATCCCCTCGGGAACCCTCGTCTCGCGGGCAAACGACGGGACCTCCCGATCCGTTCTCCGCTCGACGCCGTTCTGTCTGAACGCTCGAAACCCGAGCGCACCGAAGGTCAGGCTGTGGATGGCCCTTCCACGATACGGAACGTCCGCGAACGAGACGAGCAAGTCCCAATCGGAATCGTGAATCTCCCAAGGAAGAGTGCTGGCGGTGATGCGGAAGGCTGTTCCGGCGAGCACTTCGAGCTCCCGGTACAAATCGTCCGGCACTGCCTCGAAAAGGATGCGCGGATGGGGAGCGTCGGGCATGGCTTGACTGTACCGAGAACGTCAGACACACCAGTCGCTACTGCACCGCGAGTCTCAGTAGGACGCGATTGTCGGCGGGAACTGCGCCATGTGACGAGCGAATGCCTCGTAGCGCCTCTCGGGATCCCTGATGCGGTCCACCTCAGCGAGGGATCGCGCCGCCTCCGTCGTCTGAGACGGCTTGTACGAGAACGTCTGGGTGCGTGCCGTCATCGCCTGGGTGGTCTTCTGCTGCTCGCTCATGGCTGCTCCTTCGTCGGAAAGTCGACGCTCGGTCAGGGAGCCCGACCCGAGCACCGTGGTCGTTCCCAGTTGCACAGTGCTCGCGGCCGCGTTCCGCATGTAGTCGGGCACCCAGAGCGAACGTCGCCAATCACTGACTACTATAGGTCGAAACCGTGCCTGCAACAGTAGTACGGTGTGTATCGAGCGCCGGGACCTCTCCGACGCCAAAGGACGCCGCTGGCAGTAGGGCCGGGCCTGAGATCGAAGGCCGATCCATGCCCCCTACCAAGACCGAGTCCGCTCGCGATGCGCTCGCCCATCAGGATGCGCTGAGGACGCAAGGCAGCCTCGCCCGCGGTCGACAGCGGATCGAGAAGGCGTTGTCGCTTCCGTGCCCGCAGTGCGCTGCCGCACCGGGCGTGTACTGCTTGCCCAGCATCAACGGCTTCTGCCGGTACCGCTACGAGAAGGGCCTGGCCCTGTCGGTCCCGCCACAGGTGCCGCGCGGGGTTCCGATCCCGCCTCTCGCGCTGCCCGAGACGAGGACCGAGCCGGACCGCCGCCACCCCAACCGCCACCCCGTTCGGAGCGCCCGATGATCCCCCAGCAGCCTCGGTTCGTTCAGATCACCCACGCAGACGTGATGGCCGCGCAGCGAGCCGAGAAGGACACCGAGCAGAGCCGAGAGGTCGACGTGGAGCGGGAGCACAATCGGCGAGCGCGGGAGCGAACCTTTGCCGTCGTCGATGCGATAGCCCCCGCTCCGAAGCGGTACCGCTACGGGATCCGTGTGGAGGAGCGTGGCAACGTGTCGCAGACCTTCGCGTGCAACTGCGGGAAGCATTCGCACGGCCACGGAAAGCCCGAGCACCCCGACGCTTTCGGATCGATCATCGAGCCCACCCGGTTTGAAGTGGCACCGACGCAGCGGGTCAAGAAGCCGGACGCCGCCGCTGGCTTGGCAATCCAGCGCCGCGCCGACGCTCTCGCTCAGCGCGTACGAGACAGCCGGAGGCAGCGCCCGACGATCGATCGGAAGCGCCGATGAGCCCGAGCCTCACGCCGGACGAGTGGAAGCGATTCCTGACCACCGGCAGCACGACCAGCCCTGACACCGAGCCGGGACTGCCATGCCGGGACTGCGGCGTGCTCGTCGCCGCCGGAGAGGGACCCATCGAGACCGTGACGGCGACGGAGCGGGAGCGAGTGCTTCCTGTCCGCTCATCCGAACCCGTGATCCGTACTGAGGAGATCCTGCCGTTCGAGATCCAGCTGTCGCAGTGCTCGCGATGCCGAGCACGTAACAGGGCGGCGGCCAACCTGGTGGACGAGTACCCGTCGCTCTCGCGCTCGCTCGGTGACCGCTGGTACGCGACGCTCGCCTTCGAGGCCATGCTGCTCGTGCCCGACGTGGTCGGCATGGACTGGCGATCGATCGTGAAGGGAGGGCAGAAGAGCGTCAGAGTCGCGATGGCACACTTCCGTCCCCTCGGAGGCGCGGCTCGGTGGTCGTCGCTGGTGACGCCGGTCATCCGGCACGACGCGACACAGCCCACTCGGATCCGATGGCGGCACCTCTCCGAAGAACTCGTCGACCGGTTCCGAGACGCCTACGGCGAGATGTTGGCTGACCTCACGGACGGCCCGCGGATGGTCCCGCCGCCCGAGGGGAACGAGTTCCGCACCGCGCTTCGCGGCTGCCTGCTCTGTGGAGTTGGGACGGCCACTGCGATGCGAAACCAGGCGTCGTTCGTCTGGGGGCCGCTTCGCGGGGCTGACCCTGGGCTACTGGGCGGCCAGCGTCTCCCCCACGACATCTACGGCTACCTCTGCCCGACGTGCGCCCGTGCTGTCGCGTCCGTAGGTCCGGGGATCGGACCGACCGGGATGGAGAAGGCGCTCTTCGCGTTCCTCGAGATCACTCCCCCGGAGCTTGCCGAGGACAAAGTCGCAGAGTTCGGCCGAACGACGGTGCAGGTGAGCCACCTCCGCGCCTGGTGCGCCCTGCCTGCCGGCACTCCTCCGAACGTGACACCCTGGGCGCACGTATCCGGTCTAGGGGAGCTTGCCGAAGGGCTGCGGAGCGCGATCGGAGCTCGCTAGGCAGGAGCACCTCTCCGCCAGGCGAAAAAGTGAAACTCCCAGGTCAGAAATCTGTCAAAAAGTTGGTTTCGACTCGTCCACGTGCCGCCCGCCGAGCGCGACCAGCTCGGCGGCGAGCGCTCGGGCGCGTCGCTCCGGGAGTTCCGGCCGCGCGCGTTCGAGTCCCCGTCCCCGGTCGACCCAGGTGCCCTGACCGCCGACGACGAGCACGTCGGTCGTGGCAGCGTCGGAGACGAGTGCCGCGAGTTCCTCGAACACCACCGGGTCGAACGTCCTGCGCCGCCGGGCGCGCTCGGCCCCGGGCAGGAACGGCGACCCGACGTGCCCACCGGAGCCCACCGTCCCAGCGGCGTCGTGGTCGTCCCGGGTGGTGTCGGCGCGGTGGCGGTGCATGCGTCGACGCTAGGTCCGAGGACAGCGCGCGGCGCAGGGATCGGTATGTCCTGTGGACACCGTGCTGCACAACCCTCGGACGCACTGTGTTGTACCCCGTCACGCAAAGCCGTACCCCGTTCGGTCTCCGGTCTCGACCTCGGGGAAGCAGCCGGGACGGTGCGGACGATCGACCTCGACCGCGCTCACCGGGCAGGTCGTGCCCGGCACGGACCTGCAACGAGGGCATGGACAGCTCTGTCCACTCTTCGGCACCAGGATGCGGATCGACGCCTCGGTCGCGAGGGCACTGCACGACAGGCGTCGGACAAAAAGAAGAGGCGGCACCTGTTGGGGGGAACTGGTGCCGCCTTGACATCGGTGGATTGGGGGGAATCCGGCCCGGTGCCACCGGAAACGAATCCGGCAGGAACCACTGTACCCCATGACGACCCCTGCTCGGCAACCCCTGGCCGGAATCTGCAACGCGGCCCCGCAGCACCGCCTCGTCGCGCTGCCCTCCGGGGGTAGTCTCCGACTGCACCCCAGCCGCAACGATGCGAGAGGACACCGATGTCCACACCGACACAGGCCGACGAACGCCACGAGGACGGCCCGACGTTCGCTCCCCCGGCGGACTTCGTCGCGGACGCCGTCGCGCACGAGGACCTGCACGAGGCCGCCACCGCCGACCGCGAGGCGTTCTGGGCGGACCAGGCCCGGTCGCTGCTCGACTGGCGCACGCCCTTCACCAGGACGCTCGACTGGTCGGGGGCGCCGTTCGCGAAGTGGTTCGACGACGGTGAGCTCAACGTCGCCGAGAACTGCCTCGACCGGCACGTCCGTGCGGGCAACGGCGATCGGGTCGCGCTCCACTTCGAGGGCGCCCCGGGTGACACCCGCCGGATCACGTACGCGGAACTCACCGCCGAGGTGCAGCGTGCCGCGAACATGCTCACCGACCTCGGGGTGGGGCAGGGCGACCGCGTCGTCGTCTACATGCCCCTCGTCCCCGAGGCCGTCGTCACGATGCTCGCCGTCGCCCGCATCGGCGCCGTGCACTCGGTCGTGTTCGGCGGCTTCAGCGCCGAGAGCCTCCGCGCCCGGATCGAGGACGCCGGCGCGAAGCTCGTCGTCACCGCGGACGGCGGGTGGCGACGCGGAGCGGTCTCGCCGCTCAAGCCCGCCGTCGACGAGGCCCTGACCGGCGAGGGGACGGACACCGTCGAGCACGTGCTCGTCGTCAAGCGCGGCGGCAACGACATCGCCTGGAACGACCGCGACCTGTGGTGGCACGACGAACTGGCGAAGGCGGCACCCGAGCACGAGGCGCAGGCGTTCCCCGCCGAGACCCCCCTGTTCATCCTGTACACCTCGGGCACGACCGGGAAGCCGAAGGGCATCGTGCACACGTCCGGCGGGTACCTGACGCAGGCCGCCTACACGCACCGGAACGTGTTCGACATGCACCCGGAGAAGGACGTCTACTGGTGCACCGCCGACATCGGGTGGATCACCGGGCACTCGTACGTCGTCTACGGCCCGCTCGCCAACGGGGTGACCCAGGTGCTCTACGAGGGCACCCCCGACGAGCCGAAGCCCGGCCGCTGGTGGGACATCGTCGACCGCTACGGCGTCACCGTCCTCTACACCGCGCCGACCGCCGTCCGCGCGGCGATGAAGGCCGGACGGCAGATCCCGGAGGCGCGGAGCCTCGAGAGCCTCCGCCTGCTCGGCAGCGTCGGCGAGCCGATCAACCCCGAGGCGTGGCAGTGGTACCGGCAGGTCATCGGCCACGACCGGACGCCGATCGTCGACACCTGGTGGCAGACCGAGACCGGCGCGATCATGATCTCGGCACTGCCCGGGGTCACCAGGCTCAAGCCCGGCGCCGCGCAGACCCCGCTGCCGGGCATCGTCGCCGAGATCGTCGACGAGGAGGGCCACCGCGCCGACCCCGGCGAGAGCGGCTACCTGACGATCACGGAGCCGTGGCCGTCGATGGCCCGCGGCATCTGGAACGACCCCGAGCGGTTCGTCGAGACGTACTGGAGCCGCTTCCCCGGCCGCTACTTCGCCGGTGACGGCGCGCGGCTCGACGGGCAGGGCGACATCTGGGTGCAGGGCCGCGTCGACGACGTCATGAACGTCTCCGGCCACCGGCTCTCCACCGCGGAGATCGAGTCCGCCCTGGTCGGGCACGAGGGCGTTGCCGAAGCGGCCGTCGTCGGCGCCGCCGACGAGACGACCGGTCAGGCGGTCGTCGCGTTCGTCATCCTCACCGCCGAGGCGGCCGAGGGCGTCGACCGCGCGTCGGTCTCGAAGGAGCTCCGCGACTGGGTCGGCGTCCGCATCGGCGCGATCGCGAAGCCACGGCAGGTCGTCGTCGTGCCGGAGCTGCCGAAGACGCGCTCGGGCAAGATCATGCGCCGTCTGCTCCGCGACGCGGCCGAGGGCCGTCGCATCGGTGACACGACCACACTGGCCGACCCGACGATCATGGCGACCATCGCTGACCTCATGTAGCAGGAACGACGCGAGCCGCGCCTCCCGTCCGGTCGGGAGGCGCGGCTCGCGTCACGTGCGTCGCTGACGGTCCGTCAGTCGGTCAGCTCCACCACCAGCTCGACCTCGACCGGCGCGTCCATCGGCAGCACGGCTACGCCCACCGCGCTGCGCGCGTGGACCCCGGCTTCCCCGAAGACCTCGCCGACCAGGGTCGACGCCCCGTTGGCGACGGCCGGCTGGCCGGTGAAGGACGGGTCCGAGGCGACGAACACCGTCACCTTGACGACCCGGGCGACGCGGTCGAGGGAACCGGCCACGGACTGCACGGCCGCGAGGGCGTTCAGCGCGGCGACGCGCGCCTCGGCGGTGGCGGTCTCGGCGTCGACCCCGGCCCCGACCTTGCCCGTGACCGGCAGCGCACCGTCGACGAAGGGCAGCTGCCCGGCCGTGTACACGTACTGCCCGGTGACGACGGCGGGCACGTAGGCGGCGACGGGGGCGGCGACCGCGGGGATGGTCAGCCCGAGCTCGGCGAGCCGGTCGGCGACGGTCACGCGTCGGCCTTCGGGCGCTTCAGGTAGGCGACGAGCCCGCCCTCGGGACCGGTGACGACCTGGACCAGCTCCCACCCCTCGTCCCCGTGGGCGTTGAGGATGGCGGCGGTGTTGTGGATCATCAGCGGCGTGGTGAAGTACTCCCAGCGAGTCATGCGGTTCCTTGCCAGCCTTTCAGTCGTGGGCGTCGTTTAGGCTGCATCCTATGTCTGCCCAGAAGTCTGCCCCGCGGACCAAGCCCGTCTCCGCGATCGGCGCCTTCGTCGGTTTCGTCGGCTTCAGCGCGCTCGCCGGCCTGCTGGTGACGATCGGGGTCACCCCGGCGATCGCCGTCGCCGGTGTCACGACGACCTCGACCATCGGCGTGTTCGAGTCCCTGCCGGAGTACATCGAGATCGGTGACCTCCCGCAGCGCAACGAGATCTACGCGTACAGCAACGGGCAGCCGATCAAGCTCGCGACGGTCTACGACCAGAACCGCGAGGAACTCCAGTACGACCAGATCAGCGACCAGCTGAAGAACGCCGCGATCGACGGCGAGGACAAGCGCTTCTGGGACCACGGTGGCGTCGACATGACCTCGCTCGTCCGTGCGGGCGTCGGCAGCATCGCGGGCGGGCTCGGTGAGTCCGGCGGTGGGTCGACCCTGACGATGCAGCTCGTGCGCAACATCAAGATGCAGCAGGCCCTCGAGCTCCCGACCGAGGAAGAGCGCGAGAAGGCGTACAACGACGCCGTCGAGCAGACCATCCCCCGCAAGCTCGAGGAGATGAAGCTCGCCATCGGCCTGGCGAAGAAGTACTCGCACAAGGAGATCCTCACCGGGTACCTGAACATCGCCTACTTCGGCGACCAGACGTACGGCGTGCAGGCCGCTGCGCAGCACTACTTCAACAAGTCGGCCACCGACCTCACCCCGGCCGAGGCCGCGTCGATCCTGGCGATCGTGCAGTCGCCGAACACGCGCAACCTGGCGAAGCCGGAGAACTACGAGGCGAACAAGGCCCGCCGTGACGTCATCCTCAAGTCGATGTACGCGCAGAAGCACCTGACGAAGGAGGAGTTCGACCAGGCGATCGCGTCGAACCCCGCGGACTACGTGCACCTGACCGAACCCAGCCAGGGCTGCCAGTCGGCGGCCGGCAACGGCGCGCAGTTCTTCTGCGACTACGCGGTGAAGGTCGTCAAGAAGATGTCGCAGCTCGGCGGCACCCAGAAGGAGCGTGACCAGGCGTGGCGCAACGGTGGGTACAAGATCCAGACGACGCTCGACATCGACCTGACCGCGCAGCAGAAGGCCCTGCTGACCAAGTACGACCCGAACACCGAGTCCCGCCTGCAGCTCGGCAGCGCGCTCAACTCGGTCGAGGCCTCGACCGGGCGCATCCTCACCATGGCGCAGAACAAGGACTACGACCAGTCCCTGCAGTCGCCCCCGACCGCGACGTCCATCAACTACAGCGTCGACAAGGAGTACGGCGGCTCCATCGGCTTCCAGGTCGGCTCGACGTACAAGGTGTTCACCCTGCTCGACTGGCTGAAGGCCGGACACGGTCTGAACGAGAGCGTCAACGGCACCCCGCACAACACGTCGCGGTGGACCCAGTGCGGCTCGACGATCACGTCGCCGTGGGCGCCCAAGAACGACTCCGCGGGTGAGAACGGGCAGTTCACCGTCGCCCGGGCGACGGCGCTCTCCGTGAACGCCGCGTTCGCGTCGATGGCCGCGAAGCTCGACCTCTGCGACATCCGCCAGACCGCCCAGGACCTCGGCGTGCACTCCGCCGACGAGAAGACGGAGCTGAACGCGTACCCGTCGTCGATCCTCGGCACGAACAACATCGCGCCGCTCACGATGGCCTCGGCCTACGCGACGATCGCGAACAACGGCACGTACTGCTCCCCGATCGCGATCGACCAGATCACCGACGCGGCCGGCAAGCAGCTCGGCGGCCAGCCCAAGCAGTGCAAGCAGGTCCTCGACCCGAGCGTCGCCGCGACCGCTGCCTTCGCACTGCGCGGCACCATCCAGTCCGGTACCGCCGTCGGCGCGCAGACCCCGGACGGCACGCAGCTGTTCGCCAAGACGGGCACGACGGACAACGCCGAGCAGATCTGGCTCGTCGGTGCGAGCTCGACGGTCGCGACCGCCTACTGGCAGGGCAACACCGACGGCGCGAAGACCAGCCTGCGGAAGTACAGCAGCGGCGCGGGCTACGGCACCTACGCGATGCAGCGTGCACACGTCTGGCAGCAGGCGATGATCCCGATCAACCAGCTGCACCCGGCCGATCCGTTCCCGACGCCGTCGCAGACCGCCCTGCGCGGGAACAGCGTCGCCGTGCCCGATGTCAGCGGCAAGACCGCCGACGACGCGCGCGCCACCCTCGCCGGTGCCGGCTTCACCTACGTCGACGGCGGCGCGCAGGCCGGTGGCGGCACCCCCGGCACCGTGTCGTCGACGTCCCCGGCGGCCGGTTCACTCCTGTCGACCGGGTCGAGCGTGACGGTGTACACGACCGACGGCAGCCAGACGACGATCCCGCAGATCACGGGCAAGAGCGTCGGTGACGCCCGCAGCGCCCTGCAGGGAGCGGGGATCACGAACGTCGCGCTGGCCGGCGCCTTCGCCAAGGGCGACGGCGGCAACCAGTGCACGGTCGCCTCGGTCGACCCCGGTGAGGGCACCGCGGTCGGCAAGGACGCGACCGTCACGGTGCAGCTGTTCGGCGACAAGGACGGCAACGCCCCGAAGGACTGCAGGTGAGCCGCGGTCGCGCCGCGCTGGGAGTGATCGCAGCGGGCGCGGCCGTCGGAGCGGCGACGGCGGCGTGGGGTTCCCTCGTCGAGCGTCGCCGCTTCGGCATCCGCTGGGAGACCGTGCCGGTGCTGCCGGAGGGCTCGCGGGACGTGACCGTCCTGCACCTCTCAGACATCCACATGGCCCCCTGGCAGGCCGACAAGCAGCAGTGGCTGCGTGACCTCAGCCTGGTCGAACCGGACTTCGTCGTGAACACCGGCGACAACCTCGGGCACCCGACCGCCAACGCAGCGGTCGAGTACGCGCTCGAGCCGTTCCGCGGTGTCCCGGGGGCGTTCGCACACGGGTCGAACGACTTCTACGGCCCCGCACCACGCAACCCGTTCAAGTACTTCACCGGTCCGAGCAGCCACCACACCGGGCGGCGTCCGGTCGAGCTCGACGTCGACCGGCAGACGGCGTTCTTCGAGTCCCTCGGGTGGCTCGACGTCAACGACCAGGCGCACGCGATCGAACTCCGGGGATCCCGGTTCGAGCTCTTCGGCACGTCGGATGCGCACCGCGACTGGGACCGCCTCGACCTGCTGCCCACGAACGTCGACGAGATGCGCAGCGCCGTGCCGTGGACCGAGGACGAGGACGGCCCCTCCCCCGTCGCGATCGGCATCACGCACGCCCCGTACCGTCGCGTCCTCGACGCCTTCGTCGACCAGGGTGCCGACATCGTCTTCGCCGGGCACACCCACGGTGGTCAGGTGCAGGTCCCGGGGGTCGGCGCGCTCGTGACGAACTCGGACCTGCCGCGCCAGTACGTGAGCGGGCTGCACAGGTGGCAGCACCGCGGGCACTGGTCGTGGCTCGAGGTCTCGGCGGGCATCGGCACGTCGATCTACGCGCCCGTGCGGTTCTCCTGCCGCCCCGAGGCCGTCGTCGTGACCCTCACCGCGAAGACCTCCTGAGCGGACCAGCGCCACGACGCGCCCGGGTGTTCCGCAGATGGTCGTGAGCACCCTCGAACGTCCGGTAGACTTTCCTGGTCGCTCCGGTTCGGAGCAACCACACCGCGGGGTGTGGCGCAGCTTGGTAGCGCGCCTCGTTCGGGACGAGGAGGTCGCAGGTTCAAATCCTGTCACCCCGACACTGTGTTGAGACAGTAGAACAGCAAGGCCCTGATCCAGTCGGATCAGGGCCTTGCTGCTTCATGCAGGCAGAGCCGGTTCCCGGTCGGGTCCACGAGCCGGTCGGGTCCACGAGCCGGTCGCAGGCACGGACCGCCTGGTCCCTGTGCCTTCGGACACAGCGGCCGACGGGAGCGCTCGTCGAGGCCGACTCCCCCGCTACGCTCGCAACCGTCATGACGATCCCCGCTCCACTCGCCGCCGTCCTCGCGGAGATCGGCGCCCGCTTCCCCGAACTCGCCGACGACCCGGTCCTCGCGGAGAGCCTCCTCGACAACGTGACGTCCATGATCAGCGAGGCCCACGAGCGCTACGCGTCCGGCGGGGGCACGGCGAGCATCGTGAGCGACCGCTACCTGGACCCAGCGCACCTCGCGACCGGCGCACTGCACGCCGAGCACGCCCAGCACCCGGCCGGTGCCATGCTCGCGGCCGAGATGCTGTTCGACGCCTACCTGCCGGTCTTCGTGGACGAGGTCGACGCCCGCACCACCGCCGAGGTCCTGCGCGCCTCGCGCGCGCTGCACGCCGGCGTCTGGAGTCGTTTCCCCGCCGGGGCGATCGCGTACACCGAGGCGCTGCGGCAGCGCGTGACCACGACCAACCTCGACTCGCGCGAGCAGATCGCCAGGGACCTGCACGACCGCGTCGCGCACGGGGTCCTCGCCGGTCTGCAGCGGCTCGACCTGGTCCTGCTGACCGACCCCGCCGACGGCGAGCGGACCGCGCAGCTCGAGGCCGCCGCGCGGCTGCTGCGCGGGGCGTTGACCGACGTGCAGGACCTCGCCCTGTCCCTGCACGCCCGGGTCGGTGACGACCGGCTCGACGACGCCCTCCGCCGCCACGTCGACGACCTGTTCCCCGGGGACGACCGACTCGCGATCACGACGACGGGGGTCGCCGGCACGCTGCCGAACTGGAAGGCCGAGGAGGCGTTGACGATCCTGCTCGAAGCGCTCACCAACCGACGGAAGCACGCACCCGGGTCCGCGGCGACGGTGGAGTTCGCCTGGTCCCCGGCGACGGTCGTCGTGACGGTGCGGGACGACGGACCCGGTTTCACGCCGGGCGCCGTCCCGGAGGGCCGGCTCGGTCAGCGGACCATGCGGGAGCGCGCGGGTGTGCTCGGCGCCCGCCTCGACGTCGAGAGTGCGCCCGGCGCGGGCACCACCGTCCGCCTGTCCGTCCCGAGGGGCGCCCTGTGACCGCCGTCACGCACGTCGCGCTGGTCGACGACCACCGGCTCTTCCGTGAGGGGCTCGCGACGATCCTGTCCGCCGTGCCGACGATCCGCGTGGTCGCGCACGGGGAGCGTCCGTCCGATGTGCTCGACTCCCCCGAAGCGGCGGCGATCGACGTGCTCCTGCTCGACGTCGAGCTCGACGGGCCGCCGGCGCGGACGACCATCGCGACCGTCCGCCGGACGCACCCGCACATCAGCGTGGTGGTGCTGACGATGCACCGCGACGCGGTCCTCCGCCGTGCCCTGCTCGACGCCGGCGCGGTGGACTTCGTGACGAAGGACGTCCCGAGCCGCGAACTCGTCGACCGGATCGTGCGCGCGGCCCGCGCGGGTGCGTCGCCGGTGACCTTCCCGGTCGACCTCGTCACCGACGCGCGTGCCGGGTCGCCGCTCAGCGACCGCGAGCTCGAGGTGCTCCAGCTCGTCGCCGCCGCACGGTCGAACGCCGAGATCGCCGCCGAGCTCGGGCTGGCCGTCGGCACGGTCAAACGGCACGTCTACAACGTCTACCGCAAGCTCGACGTCGGCACACGCGTCGCTGCGATCACCGCCGCGAAGCGCCTCGGCCTGCTCGCCTGACCGCAGCGGGCACCCCCGCTAGCTGTGATGTTCAGGCAGGTTGTTGAGTCTGCTGATGGGTGGTGCTCCGATGGCGGAGTGAGTCCTGTGGTGATTGTAGAAGTGGAGCCAGCCCGGGAGCGCTTGTCGGCGTTCGGTCTCTG